>JACQFG010000299.1 GCA_016200155.1 Planctomycetota bacterium
CACCGGAGAAGAAGGTGATCGACGAATACGACATCGACGGCTATCTCCTGAAGACCGAACTGACCACGACCCGGCTCTATTCATCGGTGCGGACCGCCATCAAGGCGTATGAGGAACCGCGCATCCGGCTGGAGGAGGTCGAAACGCCGCGGCCCACGCTGCACACGGCGCCGGACGATGCCACGATTCCGATGGCGCCCGAGGAACCCTCCGGCGACTGGGAGGCGGAATTCGAGGAAGACACCGATTCCACGCCGCTGGACGAATCGCCGGAAGCCGACGCGCCGGCTGCTCAGGCGGTCGAAGAAGGGCCGGGACAGCCGGCGGGTGCTGCCGGCGAAGACGACAAGCCACGGCGCGGGCGACGGCGTCGGCGCCGCGGGCGCCGACGCGGCGGCGATCGGGACGACGAAGGCCGGCAGGAAGCGCGGCCGCCCGCCCCTGCCCCCGCGGGCCACAAACCACGCGAGGGTCACGGCGATCCGCGCGACGAGCGCGGCCGCCGGCCTCCCCGACCACGCGATGACGCTGCGCCGCCGCGCCGTCCCCAGCCTCCCGTGCCGTCCGACGACGAACTCACCGAAGTGGAACACGAACCCGCCCCGGCGCGCCCCCGGCTGACCGAGTCCGACACCGATTTCTCCGACTGGAATGTGCCCTCGTGGCAGGACCTGATCGCCGCCCTCTACCGCCCCGACCGTTAGCCCGAAAAGAGATGTTGCCATGGCCGATGCGATCATCGATCTGGTGGGGCCGGATGAACTGCCGGCAATCTGCTCGCTGTACAACCAGATCTTCCGCCCTGCCCGCGACGTCGAGTCGTTCCGCCGACGTTTTCGCGGCCGCTATAACGTGCTGATGCTCGTCGCCCGGCTCGACGACAAGCCCGTCGGGTTCTTCATCGGCTTCGAGCTGAAGCCAACGGTTTTCTTCGGCTGGTTCTACGGCGTCGCGCCGGAGTATCGCCGGCAGGGGATCGCCAGCCAGCTGATGGACGCCGTCCACAGCTGGGCCAAGCAGAACGAGTACGAATCGATCCGCTTCGAGTGCCACAACAAGCACCGCCCGATGCTCCACCTGGCGATCGAGCTGGGCTACGACATTGTCGGCATGCGCTGGGAACCCGACCGCGGCGACAACCTGGTGATATTCGAGAAAGTGCTGCACGAGTAAGCGGATTACGCATCCGCGCCGTTGTTTTCTTATCCGTGCCCATCCGTGCAAACCGTGGTGTGAAGAATGGGGGATCCAGCCCGGATCGCGATTTCGCCGCCCGGCAAATCCGAAAAATTCGCGCAACTTTGCCGTCGGTTTTTTTGACAACCGTGAACATCCGACACAGAATGGAGGTAGTAATCGAAATTCCCCGATTCCGCAGGCATCGAGGGCACGGCCGATGACGGCGGCGAACCTGAACGCCAACATGCAAACCATTGGGCAGTATGATCTTGTGGACAAGATCGCCGAAGGGGGCATGGGCACTGTTTATCGCGGACGCAACGTCGCGACCGGCGAAATCGTCGCGGTCAAGGTCGTGCCCCAGCACCTTCTTTCCAATCCCGTCGTCCTCAAACGCTTCGAGCAGGAATACCTCGTCGCACGGGCAATCGATCATCCTAACATCGTCAAAGCATTGGACTTCGGGCGTGAAGGCGACACCCGCTACCTCGTCATGGAGTACGTCGAAGGCGAATCCCTCGGCCAAAAAATCGAACGCGACGGCAAGATGAGCGAATCGGAAGCGATTCGCGTTATCTCCTTGGTATCTCAGGGCTTACAGAAGGCACACAGCCAGGGCCTCGTCCATCGCGACGTCAAACCGGACAACGTGCTGCTCACCACGGACGGCCAGGTCAAGCTGACCGACCTGGGCCTGGTCAAGGAAATCGAAGCCGACTTGAACCTGACGCGCACAGGCCGCGGCCTGGGCACGCCGCACTTCATGTCGCCCGAGCAGTTTCGCAACGCCAAGAAGGCCGACGCCCGCTGCGACATCTATTCGCTGGGCGCGACGCTCTACATGATGGTCACGGGTGAGTTGCCGTTCAAGTCGAACGGCCCGCTCGATGCGTGGATGAAGAAGATCAACAACGAGATCGAGCCGCCGCGCAATCTGAATCCGGAGCTGTCGGAGCGCATCGATTGGGCGATTCGCCGGGCGATCAGCCCCGATCCCGCCCACCGTCCCGAAAGTTGCCGCGAGTTCGTCGAGGACCTGACGGGGCACAGCACGAAAATCCTGTCGAGCACAGCATCGGGCCCCGATCCCGGCGCCGAGTTCTGGTACATGGTCTACACCGATGACGCCGGGAAACTGCACACGGTGAAGGGCACGGTCAAGGGGATCCGCCGATCATTCAAGGAGGGCCTGCTGGGCGACGCCGAAAACGTGCGTGTGGCGCCCACGAAATCAGGGCCGTACGAACCGCTGAAGAGCTATCCGGAGTTTCGCGACCTGGTGATGCAGCCGAAAGAGCAGGGCGCCGGCCTCAAGAAGGCGCCCGCCAGCGTGCCGAGCACCAGCGGAGCGCCGTCGCCGTCCGACTCGGCCATTCTGTCAACGACCACGATCCTGACCGCCGCGGTTCTCGCCCCGCCGAAGGCCACCGCCGCGCCGGGCCCGTGCATCAACCTGAAGGCCACCGGACCGTCGCTGTCCATCGACATTCTGAAATGGCTCATCCTCGGCAGCCTCTTCGCCGGCGCCGGCGTTGCGGCGACCTACGTGCTGCCGATGCTCCGGCATTTCCGGTTGTTCTGAGCGTCTCGCCGAAACCCTCGTTTCCGATAACGTAGAGGCATCGCTCGCTCCACCTGCCACGGAGTCCGCCATGCCGCGCTGCGCTCTCTTCGCGTTGACCCTCACCGTCCTATTCACGCAGTCCGGTTTCGACGCGGCCGGCGCCGAGAAGAAGGCCAAGCCCAAGTTCACCAATCGGCTCGCCAAGGCCACCAGCCCGTATCTGTTGATGCACTCCCACAATCCGACCGACTGGTATCCGTGGGGCCCCGAAGCATTCGAGAAAGCGAAGAAAGAAAACAAGATCATCTTCCTGTCGATCGGCTACAGCTCCTGCTACTGGTGTCACGTGATGGAGCGCGAGTCATTCAACAACGAGGAAATCGCCAAGATCCTCAACGCCAACTTCGTCTGCATCAAGGTCGATCGCGAGGAACGGCCCGACATCGATCAGATTTACATGACCGCGCTCAACGCGCTGCGCCGCCAGGGAGGCTGGCCGCTGTCGATGTTCCTGATGCCCGATGGCCGACCGATCATCGGCGGCACGTACTGGCCGCCCGAGGACAAGAAGGTCGACGACGACACCGCGCCGGGGTTCAAGACGATCCTCGCTGCCGTGCGCGATGCCTACAAGGATGACCCGAAGGCGGTCGAAGCCCAGGCGGAGAAGATCTCCACCATCACGACGCGCGCCCTGGAGAACGCCCTCGTCCCCGGTCTGGCTCTGGTGGCGCTCGATCGCGATCTGGTCGAGCGTATCGTCGAGGAGCTGAAGGACGAGTTCGATCCCGATCACGGCGGGTTCGGCAGCCCCGAGCGCAAGTTCAAGGGCACGAAGTTCCCGATGCCCCCCCGGCTCGACTTCCTCCTGCAAGTCGCCGCACGCACCAAGGACAAGAAGGTCCTTCGCCACCTGATGCTCACGCTCGATCGGATGGCGATCGGCGGCATCTACGATCAGCTCGGCGGCGGCTTCCATCGCTACTCGACCGAACGCACCTGGACCGTCCCGCACTTCGAGAAGATGCTCTACGACAACGGCCAGCTCGTCGAGGTTTATGCGAAGGCCTACCGGCTGACGAAGCAGCCGCTCTATCGGCGCGTCGTCGTCGAGACGCTGGCGTACATCGACCGCGAGATGACGTCGCCGGAAGGCGCGTTCTACTCGTCGCAGGACGCCGAGACGCATCATGAAGAGGGACGCAACTACGTGTGGACGCCGAAGGAGCTGGCCGACGCCTTGCCGAACAAGGAGGAGCTGGATTTCATCAAGAAGGTGTACGTTCCCGAAAACAAGTTGAACTTCGAGGGCAAGTACCACATCCTGCGCTGGTCGAAGATGCCCGACGAGACGGCGGCATCGCTGCGCATGAAGGAAGACGAGATGTTCGCCAAGCTCGAGCCGATCCGCAAGAGGCTCTTCGACGCGCGCGAGAAGCGTGACAAGCCGTTCCTGAACAAGATCGCGCTCACCGCCTGGACCGGGCACATGATCGCCGGTTACGCGGAGGCGGGTCGAACGTTCAATGAGTCGAAATATCTGAAGGCTGCGGAGAAGGCGGCCGCGTTCGTGCTGAAACATCAGGTGACGAAAGACGGCCGACTGCTGCGCACCTACGGCGCCGCGCCGGGCCAGCAGCCGAAGGCCGCGGTCGCCGGCTATCTCGAAGACTATGCGTTCCTCGTCCATGGCCTCTTGACGCTGCACGAGGCGACGAAGGACAAGCAATGGCTCGATCACGCCCGCAAGTTGACCGACACCATGCTCGAATTCCACGGCGACAAAAAGATCGGCGGCTATTTCTTCACCGCCCACGATGCCGAGAAGTTCTTCGCCCGCAGCAAGGACCAGCACGACGGCGTCCAGACGTCCGGCAACAGCATGGCGACCCGCAACCTCCTGCGCCTCGCCAAGCTCAGCGGCGACGCCAAGTACGAGAAGGAAGCGGAGCGAACTCTGAGGTTCTTTGCGGGGTCGATGAAGAACTACGGCCCAGGACTGGTGACGATGGCGCAGGCGCTGGATCTATTTGTCGAGGCGCGCCCAGTAGAAAGCAAGAAACTCGAAAAGAAATAGAATAACCACGGATTTCACCGATAACACGGATGGGGTTCGGCCCGTATTTTTCCATCCGTGTCGTCCGTGTAATCTGTGGTTTCTTCGTTCCACGGATTCTTCCCATGAAAATCGGCATCGCAGGTTTCTCCGGGTCCGGCAAGAGCACTGTGTTCCAATGGCTCACCGGCGACGCGCCCGATCACGCCCGCGCTCAGTACGGGCAAGTCGGCAACCCCGCCGTCCCCGATCCGCGCCTCGATTACCTCTCCGCGCTCTTCAACCCCAAGAAGACCACGCAGACGCGCATGGAGCTGCTCGACACCCCCGGCCTGCATCCCACCGAGCGCAAGGACAACCCGCGCCGGCTCGCCATCATGCGCGACGCCGGCGGGCTCATGGTCGTCCTCGACGGCTACTCGGGGGAGAGCCTGACCGATCAGCTTCGGCGTTTCCGCGAGGAGCTGCTCTTCGCCGACCTCGAGATCGTCACCAATCGCATCGACAAGCTCAAGGACATGGCCAAGAAGACCAAACCGACCAAGCAGCGCGAACTTGAAGAGGCCGAGTCCGCGCTCTTGCAGCGCGTCGCCGGCGTCCTGGAAAAAGGCGAAGGCGCGGCCGCGGCTCACCTCAGGCCCGACGAGGAAAAGACGATCCGCAGCTTTCAATTGCTGACGCTCAAGCCGGAGCTGGTCTTCGTCAACATCGGCGAGGACCGCATCGCCAAGCCGTTGCCGGAGGAACTGCTCAAGGTCGCGCCGACCGCGCTGGCGGCGCCCGCGAAGCTCGAACTGGAACTCGCCGAACTGTCGGAGGAGGACCGTGCCGCGTTTATGGCGGACCTGGGCCTGACGGAGTTCTCCAAGGACGAGGTCCTGCGCAAGATCTTTCACGGCATGAACCAGATCGTCTTCTTCACCGTCGGCGAGGACGAATGCCGGGCCTGGGCCATCCCCAAGGGCTCCACTGCCCCGCAAGGCGCCGCGCAGATCCACACCGACCTCGAACACGGCTTCGTCCGCGCCGAAGTCGTGGCCTACGAGGACTTCAAGAAACACGGCAGCATGAAGGAAGCGAAACACCACGGCGTGTACCGATTGGAAGGCAAGACGTACGTGGTGCACGACGGGGACATCATGCACATCCTGGCAAGCACTTGACCGTGCCGCACGGATTTGGGTAGGATCTTCATTCAGTCGATGCTATGATGACGGTGTAAGCAATGAACGTTGACCCAGAACATTCGGCAACAACGCGAAAGAACAAGTATCGGTATTGCTTCACCAGCAAACACCACGGAGGAGGCACCTCCGAAGATGCGCAATGGCACCCTCAACTCAGCCGTGACGAGGAATTCGCGGTTTTTGATGAGGCTGACTATCGCGATATCTCCGACGATAATGGGTGGTTCTACGGGGTGCTGTGTAGTGAAGAAAGGCAACTCCGGGATCTTGGTACGTGGTCGCAGCAAGTGGCTGAGTTTCCAAAGGCAAACGTTGGTGTGCCGTGGCACGGCTATCCAATCTGGGCGGTAAATAGCGACGCGCCGTCAAACCGCGCGGGAGAAAAGATGCGGCCGCCGAAATCGGTCTTTCTGAAGCTGGAAACGGTGGGGCTGATCACCAAACAACAGCGCAAGCGGCTTCTCAAGGGACAACACGCATGAGCCAGGATATTTCTGCCGACATTCCATCGCGAAGATTGAATTTCCCCCCAGGCTTCGATGTTTCCTGGGCAGGCCCAAGTCCATTGGCCAACGGATTTTGCCTCGGTTCGGAAAACGGCCTGCTGCAATTCTTCGATGCAGAATTCAGACCGATTGGAGCCCCATTCAAAGCAAGCGCATCAGGGGAAGCTATCAACTCAGTTGTTCGCGCGGGGACGTGGCTTGCCGTCTCCACTCGCCATGAGATCAACTTCATCGGCAAGGAGAGCCTGGACGGGAAGCTTGGCAGCTTCCAAACTTCTTTCGGCGCTCATCACCTGGCAGTCACACCAAGCGGATATTTCATTGCAGCACTTGGACGACAGGGGATATTGTTTGCGTCGGCCCACCTTACCAAAGGGAATTTTGTAATAACAAACCCAGGCCCACAAGCAGGCCTTTACGTCTACCGCCTCATTGCCGTGCCAGGATCCGGAGGCAAGGATTTGATTGTGAGTGCAGGGCGAACAGGCGGTATTTCGTTCGGCCAATGGCATGAATCCCAAACTACTACAAAAATGAACACGATGAGTTTTGCAGGATTGGACGTCGTCGATGTCTGCAGCATTGCCACGGCCGAACATCCACGCGCAATTGCAGCATTGGGAAAAGATGGCACCATCATGCTTACGCGCGACATCCTCGGCAACGAAAAGCCGGGCACGCTCAAATTTGTCACAATAACGGGCGCTGCTTACCGCATCGTGTGTCGTCGAGGCCATTTGTTTATCCTTTCTAGCCACGGTCTCTTTGGTTTATGGAACCTTGCGGAGAGCTTTTTTCAAGGAATGCTCACGGCGAAAAGTGAGACAAATATTTTGATGATGCCCATGGAAGCCACGGATATCAATGTGGCTCTCGATCATCTAATTCTGATCGTAGGCTTGGATCACTTTGAGGTGATTGATGTCGATGGCATTCAAAGCGAAAACGGTTGTACCGTGCGGGGAATGCCTGAGATATTCAGTCCAGATTGGATGAGTTCTGGCATATCACAGACGGCAAAGGAAGTTGCCCTTTCCGCCTGATGTGGCATGATACTCCACGCCACTCTTAGGTTAACGACGCGGCTCACCCCAGCACGCTCACCGTTCCTGTCGAGCCGTCGATGCGCAGCCGTTGCCCCGTTTTGATGCGGCGATGCACATCCGCAATTCCCGCGACCGCCGGCAGGCCGAACTCGCGCGCCACGATCGCGCCGTGCGAGAGCATGCCGCCCGTCTCCATCACCAGGCCGCGCGCATGCACGAACAACGGCACCCACGCGGGGTCGGTCGACGGACAGACGAGAATGTACGGCTCGTGCGGCATGCGGGCGCCGGCCACGTCGTCCAGCACCCACGCCGACGCCTCGACGATGCCCGCCGACAACGGCACGCCCTGCATCACGCCGCCGTCCGCCACCGCCAGCTCGCGGCCGATCGCCTCGAGATCGTCGCTGAAGATGACCGTCGGCAACGGCAAGCTCAGCGCGATGGCACGCCGCCGACGACGCTGCTCGATCCGATCGAAGTACATTTGCGGCGCCTTGCCTTCCGCCAGCGTCACCAGCGCGGGCAGCTCATCGAGTGTCAGATAGAAGATGCCGTCGTCCAGTTCGTAGCGCCGATCCAGTTCGACGAGCGCGCGGCGGATCATCGCGTAGCCGCGCAGCAGATAATGCTTGGCCGTCTCGCGCAATCCCATGTAGCGTTGCAGCCGGCGCAGCTCTGCCTCGACGACGGGACGCTGGTTCGGCAACAATCGCGCTTCGTCGGCAAGCTTCAGCCAGGCGATCTTCCAGGCGGCCTCGTGATCGCGCGGCGCTTCCGCCGTTGTTGCGCCGGCGTCCACCATCGCATCGAGAGCGGAATGATCCTCCGACCAGCGCGGTTTCGCCAGCTCCATCTCCTGACTCCCGCGATGGCCGAATCGCTGCAAGAAATCCTCTCGTGACAGCCGGCGCTCGCGCAATGCGCGGATCGCGGAGGGCAGGTCGGTCTGGTCATCGGAGTGTACGCCCATCACCAGCTCGCGCATCGCAGCTTGCGCCTTCTGCATGCCGAGCACCTGCGCGTCGGCGGGCTTCATGTTCGTCGGCTGCAAGCGCGATGCGAACGAACGCTCGAAGTTGCCGAGCATCATGGCGGCCAGCGCCGTCGGCTTCAGGCTGTGGCGGGCGAAGTCGAACAGCGTGAGCTGGATCCAGTCGTGGAGACATTGCAAAACTTCTTTGCCGAAGAGCTTGCTGCAGTCCTGCTGCATCCCTTTGTCGACCTCGGCCAGGTACTTCGGCAAAATCATGTTTGCAAAATCATCGGCGAACGATTGCGTCAATTGCTGCTGCTTGACCTGCGACCACCACATCTTGATGAAGAGGAGCGGCACCTTGACGAAGAACATCAGACCGGCGCGGCGCGGGTTGAACGTCGCTTGCGGGTAGAGCGCCTTGCTCGGGTCCTTCTTGAGCAAATCGAAGCGATGCTCGAACGGCAAATTCTGATACTGCATCCGCGGCTCCCGGCTCAGGTTGCAGTACGGCCGGCCGCAGATCAAATCGAACATGCCGACGTCGTCGAGCGCCGGATCGGGATCGAAGCCGAGGTCGCGATACATCTGGCCGAACCCGCCGCGGCCCGACATGAACTTCTTGACGATCGTCCAGGTCATCGGCGTCGGCTCGGGCAGGATCTCCGCGAGATTGAATCGGCTCCAGACGGTGCCCGCGGGATCGGCCATCGTTCGCAAGGCGGCGATCTCTTCCTGGCGGACTTTCTCGCGTTCGGCGGCATCGATGGTTTCCGTAGCAGCCTTGCCCTTGATCGGGCGCGATTGCAGGAGGAAGAACTCGCCGCGCGACAGGGCCCACTCGATATCGCAAGGCGTCTTGAAGTACGCCTCGACGCGCTGGCCGAGCTCGGCGAGATCGCGGACTTGCTGATCGGTGAGCGACGCGTCGTCCTTGGTTCCCGTTTGACCCTTGCCGTCCTCGGCCAGCGTGGCGATGCGCGTTTCCTTGCGCGCGATGACGCGCTCCTTGATCGTCATGGTCGGCTTGTCGAGGACGAAGCGGTCCGGCGTGACCTTGCCGAGCACGATTGCCTCGCCCAGGCCGAAAGCCGACTCGATGATGATGTCGGGCGCCTGGCTGACGGGATTGGCGGTGAACATGACGCCGGCGACTTCGGACGGGCACATCATCTGCACGTTGACGGCGGTGCCGAGCAGGCCGTCCATCTTGTGATGCCGGCGGTAGGTGTTGGCGCGGTCGCTGTTCCACGACAGGAAGACGGCGTTGACACTAGCACAGAGCATCGCCCACGGGTCGGTCGGGAACTCGTGGCGCGTCTTCTCGGCGTAGAAGTCGGCCAGGCG
>JACQFG010000288.1 GCA_016200155.1 Planctomycetota bacterium
AAATGCCTCGGTAGTATTTCCCATCCGTGTTATTCGTGTAATCCGTGGTTGTATTGGGATTGCTGCAAACCATGTCGTGCACCCAACCTATCCAATCATGTTTTCGTGTTTTCGTCCTGTCGTGTTTTCGTGATTGAATTTGCGTTCCTTCTCGATGGCGTCTCAGCCGGGCTTGTAGCGTACGTGGATGAAAATAATTCCCGCGCGATTTGCCTTCCGGATGAACGTGACCTACTTTTGCGTTGTCCTCAACTTTTGGGGAGAAGAAGAGGACCTCGGGGCCGACCGGCAGAGAGGGGATTGTCGGCGGCCCATTTTTTCCCCTTTCGTCAAGCCCATCCGTGGACGCGGATGGGCTTGACGATTTTTTTTGGCTGCGTGATAGAATGACGCCATGCGCATTGCCATCACCGCCGACCTGCACTTTGGCCACAACCGCCTCGGCGACGATGCGACGCAGTTGCTCCAGAAGCATCTCGAAAGCCAGCCGCCCGACCTGTTGCTCCTGGGCGGCGATATCGGCACCGACGAACACTTCGGCGAATGCTTGCAGCTTTTTCAGGGGTTGCCATGCCCCAAGGCGATCGTGCCCGGCAACCACGACGTCTGGGTCGCCGACAACGATCACCGCGGCGATTCCCTCGCGGTCTATCAGCAATATCTGCCGGGATTGTGCACGCAATTCGGCTATCACTACCTCGATCACGCGCCGCTGATTTTGGCCGACGCGAACCTGGCCATCGTCGGCTCGATGAACTGGTACGACTACTCGTGGTCCCTCGAGCGCATGAAAGCAGAAGTGACCAACTGGCAGTGGCATCTCGACAACAAAGCATTCACGCGCGGCCGGCATAACGATGGCCGCTTCGTCCAGTGGCAGACCACCGACGTCGCCTTCACGCATGCTCTCGTCGCCAACGTCGATAAGCACTTGACGCAGGCGCTCGCCCAGGTCGAACACGCCATCGTGATGACGCACCATCCCGCGTTTCACGCGCTCAGCTTCCCGCGCCCCACGCCGGCCCAGGGACTCGATGAGTTGCTGTGGGAAGCCCTGTCCGGCAACCGCGCCCTCGAAGCGTTGCTCGCCGAACACGCCGACCGCATCCCGCTGATCCTCTCGGGCCACACGCATCGCGCCGTGGAGGCGACGCTCGGCGCCGCGCACGGCGTCAACATCGGCGGCGACTATCATTTCAAACGAATGCTGGCCTACGATTGGCCAGCGCGGACGGTCGAGGCGTTCGTGTTCGGCGATCCGGAGCGGCGCCGCTGAGAAAGGGCGATGGGGAGAGGGGGAGCTGGGGAGAAGGGGAGATGGGGAGATGGGGAGAAGGAGATGAGGCTGCCTCTCCAATCCCCTTCTCCCTTTCTCCCCATCTCCCTTTCTCCCCTTCTCCTTTTCTTCATTCCTTCACCAGCCAGATATTGCGATACTGCACCGGATTGCCGTGGTCTTGCAGCAAGATCGGGCCGGGCGTGCACGGGTCGCCGCCCATGCCGGCGGTGGTATTGCCGACGATTTCCTCCTGGTCGCCCTTTTTGCGGACGAGGCGCTGCTTGTCGTGGATGACGACGCCGTTGTGGCGCACGGTGACGACTCCGGGCTCGCTGACCTTGCCGTCGGTGCACTTGTGCGACTGGAATTCGATGTCGTAGGTCTGCCAGATGGTGGGGGCCTTGCAGGCGTTGGTGAGCGGGGCGGCGACGCTGTAGATGCCGCCGCAATCGTTGTCCTTCGATTTCAGGCCATAACTGTCGAGCACTTGCACTTCATAGCGGCCCTGAAGGTAGACGCCGGAGTTGCCTCGCCCCTGCCCTGTTGCTTTTGGCATATAGGGAACGCGGAACTCGACGTGGAGTCGGAACTTGCCGTCGAATTTCTGCTTGGTGATGATATCGCCGCCGCCGGAAACCTGGAGGATGCCGCCGTCGAGGATTTTCCAGTGGGCGGGCGATTTGCCATCGCGTTTGAGCCAACCGTCGAGCGATTTGCCGTCGAAGAGGACGACGGCGCCGTCGGGGGCCTTGACGCTGGGCGCGTCCTTGCCGTCCTCGGGCTTGGCCAACTTGACGTCGGCGATGCTGCCGTAGGGATCCTGGGCGAAGGCGGGGGTTGCCGCGCAGATCGCAACGACGATCGCAAAAATACATCGATACATGGAAATCTCCTTGGGTAGGTTTGGTCGTGGCATACCATTCCAATGGTGTGAACGATGCCCCACACCATTGGAATGGTGTGCCACAAATCATGTTTCGTCGCTGCTCGCGATGCCTTGCAGCAATCCCAGCTCGGACGCGCGCGGCGTCAGGGCGTCGATGACGAACTGAATGTGCTCGGTCAGATCGACACCGAAGTCAGCGGCTCCTCGCGTGATGTCGTCGCGGTTGACGGTGCGCGCGAAGCCTTTCGACTTCATCTTCTTCCTGACGCTGGAGGCCGCCATACCGGTGATGCCGGTGGGCCGAACCAGGGCGGCGGCGGTGATGAAGCCCGCCACCTCGTCGCAGGCGTAGAGCGCCTTGTCCACGAGATGGACGCGCGGGTAGTCGGGCAGATAATCGGCGTGCGACAGGATGGCATAGATCACGTCATCGGGATAGCCGCGCTCGCGCAAGATTTCGGAGCCCTTGAGCGGATGATCGGGCGGGTTCGGCCAGCGTTCGTAATCGAAATCGTGCATGAGTCCGACGATGCCCCAGGCGTCTTCGTCCTGCCCGAGCTTGCGAGCGTAAGCGCGCATGGCGATCTCGACGGCCTGCATGTGCCGCACCAGGCCGGGACCCTTGACGTACTCGTTGAGCAGAGCGAAAGCGTCGGCGCGGTTCATGGGGTTATAATGGCGAAATCATCCACGAAGGGCCACCAAGATCACGAAGAGGAACCAGGATAGCGAGTTCGATCCTTCGTGGTCTTCGTGGCCCTTCGTGGATGACTCTTCACGGCATCTCCAGCAGCTTTAATCGCACTGCGTTCAGCGCTTGCTTCGCCGTTCGGCTCTGGATTTCCATGCGTGTGCCGGCCCAGGTGAAGGACGTCGAGCTGACGCCGCCTTCCCAGGCGACGCCGACAAACGCGAGGCCGACGGGCTTCGTCGGGGTCGCGCCGCCGGGCCCCGCGATGCCGGTGGTGCTGACGGCGATATCCGTCTTCAAGCGTTCCCGGCAGCCGACCGCCATCGCCTCGGCGACCTGCGCGCTGACGGCGCCATGGGCATCCAGAATCGCTTGCGGCACGCCGAGCTGTTCGACCTTGACGCGGTTGTCATAGGCGACGATGCCGCCGTGGAACCAGACGCTCGCGCCGGGGACCTCGACGAGGCGATCCGCTACTCGGCCGCCGGTAATGCTTTCCGCGGTCGCCAGGGTCTTGCGCTTTTCGCCGAGCAAGCGAAGCACGGCGTGCTGCAGCTCCTCGTCATCGACGCCGTAGACGAGCTTGCCCAGGCGTTCGCGGATGGTCGCCTCGACCGGCGCGATCTGGGCCTGCGCCTCGGCGATGTTGGCGGCACGGGCGAAGATGCGCAGCGAGATGGTGGCGTCGCTGGCCGTGATGCCGACTTCGGGGACATGGCCGCGCCGCGTCAGGTCGAAGAGCTTTTCCTCGATGTGCGATTCGCCGGTGCCGAAGGTGTTGATCTTGCGCTGAATCTGCACGCCGCCGCCGAAGCCGAGCTTGAGCAAGCGTGGCTTCACCTGCTCGTGATACATCGCGTACATCTCGCTGGGAACGCCGGGCATCGCAAAGATCACCGCTTGCGGCTTAGCGCTCGCCGGAGAGTTTCCGAGCGCTGAGCCGCAAACGGCAATACAGAACCCCGGAGCAGTCCCATACGGGTTCGGCACAACCTCGGCGCCCGCAGGGAAGTACGCCTGCACGCGATTGCGCTCCGGCATCTGGCGATTGCGCTTCTCGAAGAGTTGCTTGATGTGCTCGAACGACGGCTCGTCGAAAACCAGCTCGACCCCCGCGACCTTGGCGACGACCTCGCGCGTCAGATCATCGAGCGTCGGCCCAAGCCCGCCAGTGGCAAGGACGAGCTGAGCCCGCTGCGTGGCGATGCGAAAGGCGTCGATGTTGTCCTGTAGATCGTCGGCCACGGTCGTGTGCCAGGCGACCGCAATTCCGATCTCGGCGAGACGCAAACTAAGCCACTGGCTATTCGTGTCGAGGTTCTGGCCCGTGGTGAGTTCGCTGCCGATGGAGAGGATTTCGCATTTCATAAAAGGATGAAGGATGAAGGATGAAGGATGAAGCAACGCACACCTCATCTTATTCATCCTTCATCCTTCATCCTTTACCTTGCCGCCAGCACGATGTCGAACACCCCGACCTTGTACACCCCGTGCTGAGTGCGAATCTCGCGCAGGTCGATGATCAGGGATTGGCGGATGAACTGGTCCTCGCGCTGGTGCTGGTCGCCGCGGAAGTAGAGCTGAGTGATCAGCTCGCGGTAGTTCGGCTTGCGGACCCAGTAATGGATGTGCGGCGGCCGCCAGGCGTTCGGGCCGATGCGGTAGGCGCCGGGGTGGACGGTTTCGTATTCGTAGTAGCCGTTCTCGTCGGTCATGATGCGGGCGCGGTTGACGAAGAGGTTGGCAGCGGGCGGACGTTGCTGATCGTCGTTGTCATAGCGGCCCTGGTGGTCGGCCTGCCAGATGTCGATGACGGTGCTCGGCAACGGCTGGCGCGTGTCGAGCCCGTAGACCCGGCCGCGGATGACGAGGACCGGCCCCGGTTCGAGCGGCGGCGTGATCTTGGCGCGGAAGGGGACGTTGGCGCGATGATACGGGCCGAGGATGTTGACCTCGGTGGCGCGAGCGTTGGCCGCCGGCGCTGTTCCTGCGGGGATGGCGATCTCACGCAAGCGGGTTGCCGCCAGTTCGGCGGGCGTCGGCATGGGCCGCGGCTGGTTGACGAACTCGCCGTACTTGCCCAGATCGCCCGACGTTTCCGTGGCGATCGCCAGGCTCGGCAACAGCAGGCCGCCGGCGCTCAGGGCAAGGCCGCCTTTCAGAAAATCACGGCGCGTTGAATCGGACATGGTCGGTTCCTTTCGGTTGATGGGGACGATGTCTATTCTACTAAACGCCGGCGCGTCCCACGATTTCGTCGTGGCGTACGATTCCGATCGTGCGGCGGAAATCGCACGATCGGAATCGTACGCCACAAATACGCTAATACCCCAAGTCGGCCAATCGTTGCAAGATCGCTCCGTAGCGTGGGGCCGGATCGTGACTCAGGCCGCGCAGGGCGCGGATCGGGTTCTTCCAGTTGACGAGCGAGACGTGGTCGCCGTCCCAGACGTCGAAGGTCTCGCCGTACTTCGCGGATTCCATCGAGACGATGCCGTCGTTGTCGCCTTCGTTCTGTTTGACGATGCCATAGGAGAGCAGCCATTCGGGGTGCAGGATGTGTCCATCGTGTTTGCCGGCGACGGAGAAATAGCGCACGCTCGGCACGTCGAGGACTTTTTCGTTGAACGTCCTGCAACTGACTTGCGTGAGATCGTAGAAGGCCTGATAGGGCATGCCGATGACGTCGAGGAGAGGCTTGACAAGTCGTTCGAGCCGCTGGATGCCCCAGTCGGCGAAGCTGCTGCCTCGGTGCGGCGTGGCGATGGTGGTGAGCGAGAGCACGCGCGAGGCCATATCCAGGCAGGAGATCATGTAGCGCGAATCGAGGCCGCCCATGCTATGGGCGATGATGTGCACGGGTTCACCCGGCGAGTTCACGTTGAGAAACTCTTTCAGTTGCTTGGCCCGTTCCTCGGTGCCGCCGGTCGGCGTCAGTGCGGGGATGAAAACGCGATTGCCGACGGCCGTGTACAGATCAGGAATGCCGGGGAAATAGCTGGCAAGCGTCGTGCCGGCGACACCGATCTTGTCGAAGCCGAACAGGCCGTGCACCAGAACGATCGGGGCTCGCAGCTTGGGGATCATGATTCCATCGTAAACGGGAAGCCGGCGTAATGCAATTCGATTCATCCACGAAGGGCCACGAAGTTCACGAA
>JACQFG010000289.1 GCA_016200155.1 Planctomycetota bacterium
AGCAAGTAGTCAATGCTGCAGCGCTGTTGGCAACCGCGAAACGTCCGATCCTGCTCGCCGGCGGCGGGGCGGTCTGGGCGAACGCCGGGCCGGAACTGCGAGAACTCGCCCGGCGGTTGAACTGTCCCGTCATCACTTCGCAGCAGGGCAAGGGCATCGTCGACGAACGCGATCCGCTCTCGTTGGGGCACGCACGCTCCGCGCGAGGCCGGATCGCGCAGCAACATGCCGACGCGATGCTGGCGGTCGGTTGTCGATTCACGGAGGTCATGACCGGCTTTCGCAAGATGCAGGTGCCGGCCCGGTTGATCCAGATCGACATCAATCCCGGCGAGATCGGCATGAACTATCCGGCCGAGATCGGCATCGTCGGCGACGCCAAGGAAGCGTTGCATGCGATCCTGACGCAGCTGCCGGCGACGACGGCGAGTGACTGGAGCGACGTCTGGCCCATCGCCCGCGCTGCGAAGCGCGCCACGTCGGAGTGGTTGATCGATACGCTGCGGGCTGAGCTTCCCGACGATGCCGTCGTGTTCACCGATGCCAGCGAGATGGCGTACCGCATGCACACCGATTTCCCGGCGTACCTGCCGCGGTCGTTCTTCTATCCGTCAAACTACATTGCGCTCGGCTGGGGTTTCCCCGCTGCGATCGGTGCCGCTTGCGGCGTAGCACCGGGCCGCGTGGTCGTCAGTTTCTCCGGCGACGGCGGGTTCGTGATGACCTGCCAGGAGCTGGCGACGGCTGCCCGCTACCGATTGCGGATGATCATCATCATTCACAACGACAACGCATACGGAGCTATCAAGAATCTGCAGCGCCTCAAGTTCGAGGAACGCTACCGCGACACCGATCTGAACAATCCCGATTTCCTGCAACTCGCCAGCGCCTTCGGCATTCCCGCGCGCCGCGCCGCGGATACGATCATGCTGAAGGATGCGTTGCGCGAGGCGCTGCGCCAGGACGGGCCGTTCCTGATCGAGGTTCCCGATCACTGGCGTTACCTTCGACATTGAGATTCTGCATTGAGGCGAGCCATGCCTTCCTCCAATATGCCCGATCCTGACAAGATTCCCGACATGTCGCTCGATGACGACCGCGGCGAACGGCGCAGGCCCGCGGTGTCGCCCGAGATGGGGTCGGGTTTCCAGCCGCTGCCCGATGCGCCCAAGCCGGCGTCGCCCGCTCCCCCGGCGCCGCCGCGCTGGAATGTCGGCGACGACGTGCTGGCGCCGTGGGAGCCGATGTACCTCTATGCCGGCACGATCAAGCAGCTCCTGCCGGACGAGGCGCGCGGCGATCAGGCATTGATCGACTTCGACGACGGCGGCGAAGGCTGGGTCTTCGTCTACTCGCTGGTCCCACTCGAATATCATCCGGGCCAGACGGTCGAATGCCGCCGAAAAAACGGACTCGTCTACGAACGCGCCGGCATCCTCGAGGTCGTCGACGGCGAGGCCCACGTGCGTTTCGACGCCGGCGGCGATGAATGGACTACCTTCGCCACGCTGCGGTTACCGTGCGTCGAGAACGGGCCCGGCGCCGTTGCCACGAAGTTCGCGCCATTTCAGACGCCGCTGGAGGCCCCATCGTCAGGCTTCCCGCGCTGGCTCATATGGGTCGGCGTCTTCATCGTTCTCACCATCGTGCGCATGAGTTGCCGCCAGGCGCTGTGAGATTGAACCATCCTTCCCAAACCCTGGGCGCCGGCGCACAAAATTACAGTTTTTCCGCTCGCATTGCCGATGAGACTGTGATATAACTTCTCTCATCTGCCTCATTCACGCATCTATCCGGGGGGAATCACGATGCTTACCATCTTCGATCGCGACGATCGTTTCAATCGCCGTTCGTTCCTCAAGGTCGGCAGCCTCGCGCTGGGCGGCCTGTCGCTCATGAACTTGCTGCAATCGAAGGTCGCTGCCGAACCGCGCCGGTCGGTGCTCAAGGATCGCTCGGTGATCTTCCTGTTCCTGCACGGCGGGCCCAGCCAGATCGAGACGTTCGATCCGAAGATGACCGCTCCCGTCGAGGTCCGCAGCGTCACCGGGCAGGTGCAGACGCGCATCCCCGGCGTCACCTTCGGCGGCACGTTTCCCAAGCTCGCCGCCCTCGCCGACAAGGTCAGCATCGTTCGCTCCTACGTTCCCGGCGACGGCAATCACGACATCAAGCCGGTCGTCGGCCGCGATACCTTCGGCGCCAACCTCGGCTCCATCGTCTCGCGCGTCGCGGGCCGCAATCATCCCGACAGCGGCATGCCGACCAACGTGCTGCTGTTGCCGCGCTCCGTCGATCCGACCACACAAGCTGGCACGCAGGCTTTCGGCCGATTCGCCTCCACCGGCATGCTCGGCGCCGGCTATGCTCCGTTCGATCCCTCGACCGGCAGCACGATGCAGAGCGACATGCGCCTCGCGCTGCCGATGAGCCGATTGAACGATCGCCGGGCGCTGCTCGATCAGCTGGACCATGTGCAGTGGGCCCTTGCCGAACGCGCCACCGTCGACGGCATCGACCGCACCCGCGAGCAGGCGATGACCACGGTGCTCGGCGGCGTCGCCGATGCGTTCGACCTCACCAAGGAAGATCCGCGCGTTCTGGCCGCCTACGACACCTCGGAGCTGATCAAGCCGCAGAACATCGATCGCCGCTGGAACAATTACAACAACTACGTCGACAACGCCAAGTCGCTCGGCAAGCTGATGCTGCTGGCGCGCCGCCTGTGCGAGCGCGGCGCCGGCTTTGTCACCGTCACCACCAACTTCGTCTGGGACATGCACGCCGACGTCAACAACGCCCCCGTCGGCGAAGGCTTCGGCTACATGGGCGTCCCCCTCGATCACGCCCTGTCCGCTTTCATCGAAGACGTCCACGCCCGCGGCCTGGACGACAAGATCCTGCTCGTGGTCTGCGGCGAGATCGGCCGCACGCCGCGCATCAATCGTCAGGGCGGCCGCGACCACTGGGGCACGCTCGGCCCGATGCTGTTCTCCGGCGGCGGCCTGCGCATGGGCGCCTGCGTCGGCCGATCGAACGCCAACGCCGGCGAACCCGCGAGCCAGCCGGTCCGCATCCAGAACGTCATTGCCACGATCATGAACCAGGTCTTCGAGATGGGCGAGGTGCGGCTCGTGCAAGGCTTGCCGCGCGAAATCGCCCAGACGATGACCGGTTGGGAAGCGATCGACGGGCTGGTATGATGAAGGTTGTCGCCAATGCCGGCCGCTCGTAGGGTGTGCGCATGACCGGTTCGATTCATTTGATCCACATCGGCGATCGCGCAGAACGCCAGCGCGCGATTCAAGCCTTCCTTGACGTCCCGGAAACATGGGCGAGTTTTCCGGGCGACGTGCTGGGTGTCACCGGAAAACACCTTGATGCGTTGCAAAGGGCCACCCCCCCGATCACGTTCGAGCCCGCGAAGAAGGCGCACGTCAATGGCCAGAACCCGCCCGTTCAATCGAAATAACCTTGCGACCTTTGCAACGGCGCCAATTCGAGCCCCCATGGGGTGCATGACATGGTTTGCAAGGAGTTTGTGACGTTGCCCAGGTTTCGTAGCCGCGTTCGCCAGAACGCGGGAGGACTTCGCCGCAACCCCGCCCGCATTCTGGCGAATGCGGCTACGGGCTTTGCAAACCGTGTCGTACACCCGCTCCCATGGGGGTCGGCGCCCTCGTCTGGCGGTATGTCGTCTTCCTGCCTTTGACCGAACAGAAACTCGGTGACGCGGCGTCGGTGCAGATTGCTGAGGCCGACGATATCGACAATTTGCGCGGCATGCTCAGCGATGATTTCGGTGGCACGACGATCTTGCTTCCGGTCATGGGCTTTGGCCAGCGAGATCCGAAGATGCGACGTCGCTGGAAATCAATCGCAACTTGCCTTTCTTGGTCTACGCCAACCCGGTTTCGGCTTCGGACCGATATATTGATCGATTGGAGCAAGAATTGCGCGAGGCCTTCGATCAGGGCGTAATTCTAATCGAAAGGCAAGAGGCATTCCTGTTTGCATCCGGGCCCAAAATGGGATGATTGCGTTCGGAGTACCTCTCCCTGGGGCTTAATTTTGACCCCGCGACTCATTGAGCCGCGGGGTTTTTTCTTGCCTTGACTCCTGTTGACACGGCAAAAAACGTGACCTAAATTTGTCGAGCAACGCCCACAGGAGTCAAACATGCGCTCTTTCCTTCGTGCAATGGTGTTGGCCTTGGCGATCGGTCCCTTGACGCCGGAACTGGCGTTCTGCCAGGACGAAGAGGTCGTCGAGGTGGTGGAGTATGATGACGCACCGCCGCCGCCGCGATGGGAAAGGCGGCGCGGCCGCGGCGGCTGGAAGAGTTCGCCGATCGTCTGGGGCACCGTCGCCGCCGTGCTCGCGGTGGCCATTCCGGTGAGCCTCTACAAGCTGGCGGTCCAGATGAAGTTCTGGGCTCAGGATCAAGCCCGCGAAAAGGAACCGTGGGAACGCGCCATGGAAGAAGCCGAACGCAATCGGCTGAAATGAGCCGGGCCGAACACAAGTCATAACGCTTTTGGATGCTTACGGTTGCAATGTCTGTGCGTGGGTGTGTGCGTGAGTGTGTGCGTTTTTGAGGTGGAGGGGTGGGTCGGTTACACAGACATTGCACAGACTGCGTCCCCCTATCCACACCCAGTCCAATCGCGTCTACCCAACGCGCCGAATTGCACATCACATTGACACAATCAGCTCGCTGCGTGTTGTCAAAACGATACAAATCAGCTCAAATCGATAGCGCTGCTGGGTGTTGCGATCGCCGCGGAATCTTCTCGTAAACCATTTATACAACTAATCTTAGGTAATCCCCTTTGGTGTCGGACAGACTCCGGCGTCTCATGTGCTTTGTTCCTCCCTCCGTCAGGCACATCATCGTGATGAGCCGATTTTTCTGCAAAAGAAACCGCTGATAATCAGCGAGGGGAGAAACATGAAGCGTACCATTCTCAGCATTGCCGTGTTCACGTTCGCCGTGGTCGTTGTTAGCTCGGGTGTCATCGAGGCCACCGACAAGAAGCCGAAGGCGCCCGCGAAGTCCGCGAAGGCCGCCGCCACGCCTACCGACTGGAAGATCCTCGGCAAGGACGCGGAGGTCAAGGCCGGCTCGCTCTACACGCTCAGCAACAACACCGACCACGAGTCGGTTCGTTACGGCAAGCGAACGTGGGGCATCAACATGGTGTGGGACAAATCGACCACGCTCAACAACATCCGCTTGGACGTCAAGAGCGGGGCCACGGGCGTGATCAAGTACGGCGACAAGGTTGCCATCCACGTCGAGAAAGGCGGCTACCTGAAGTATCAGCGCCGCGACGTCGGCATCAATCTCGTCTGGTCCACTCCGCCGGTGTACGAATGGGTGATCCTCGGCGGCAAGAAGGGCCAGCCCGTCAGGACCGGCGCGTTGCTCAGCCTGTTCAACGAACCCGAGAACGATTTCATCATCTACGCCGAACGGCCTGCGGGCATCAACATCCGCTGGTGGAAGGACCGCGAGCTGGCCGGCGCCGGCCTCACCGACCGCCTGCGCCACGCGGCCGAAGAGATGATCCGCAACGAGTTCGAGGATCGCGCCAAGGATTACCTGAAAGGCGGTGAAGCGAAGAAGAAGTAAAGCATGACAGATTCTCGCATGGGCACCTCGAGGCGCGCTTGCGCCTCGAGGTTTTTTTGCTTGCACCCCTTGAAGAATTTTCATCTACTGACGAGATGAGCCAGCGCATCCAGGTAGTCGATTCGCATACCGCCGGGGAACCGACGCGCGTCGTCATCGCCGGCGGCCCCGACCTCGGCGGCGGTTCCCTCGTACAGCGCCGGGATCGCTTTCGCTCCGAGTTCGATCGCTTTCGCTCCGCGGTCGTCAACGAGCCGCGCGGGTCTGACGTTATGGTAGGAGCGTTGCTGTGTCCGCCGGTCGATCCGTCCTGTGCGGCCGGAGTCATCTTCTACAACAATGTCGGCTACCTGGGCATGTGCGGCCACGGCATGATCGGGACCGCCGTCACGCTCGGGCATCTGGGCCGACTTGAAGCCGGTGCGCATCGGATCGAGACGCCCGTCGGTGATGTCGCCGTGCAGTTCGACGGCGAGCAGCAAGTCACCGTCGGCAATGTGCCGAGCTACCGCCATCGCAAGGACGTTGTCGTCGATGTGCCCGGCGTCGGCCGGATGACCGGTGATATCGCCTGGGGAGGCAACTGGTTCTTTCTCGTCACCACGCCTGACCAATCGCTCGATCTTGCCAACGTCGAAGCGTTGACCGCATTCGCATGGAAGATTCGCCAGGCGCTCGCAGGGCAGGGCGTCACCGGTGCGGACGGCGCCGAGATCGATCACGTTGAACTCTTCGGCCCGCCGCGCGATCCCCGGGCAAGCAGCCGCAACTTCGTCCTCTGTCCCGGCAAGGCGTACGATCGCTCTCCGTGCGGCACCGGCACCAGCGCTAAGATCGCTTGTCTGATCGCCGACGGCAAGTTGAAGCCCGGCGAGATCTGGCGTCAGGAAAGCATCGTCGACACCTGCTTCGACGCCTGGGCGACTCTCGACGGCGATCGCATCGTGCCGCACATTCGCGGGACGGCTCATGTCACGGCCGAGGCGACATTGCTGCTCGACGACGCCGACCCGTTCCAGTGGGGCATTCGCGGATCCTGATTCGATGTTCAATTTGCAATTTGAAATCTGCAATTTGCAATTTGCGCCCTAATCTCAATACATGCTCCCATTCCTGGGCCGTCATTGGTTCCTCGCGGCTCTGGCCATTGGCGTCGGCGCGACGCTGCTGTGGCCGGCGGCCTTGCATCACGTGACCGACTGGTGGGAGCCGCGCATCGCGGTGGCGTTTGCATTGCTCCTGATGGCGTGGACGATGCCGGTGCGCTCGCTCGTTGCGGAGGCGCGGCAGCCGTACGCGTCGGCGTGGGCGGTCGTCCTCAGCTATGGCCTGGCGCCGGCGTGTGCGTGGTTGCTCGGGATGCTGGCGCCGAAGGATGTACAGATCGGGCTGATCCTCGTCGCCAGCGTTCCTTGCACGCTCTCCAGCGCCGTCTTGTGGACGCGCCTGGCCGGCGGCAATGAGGCGACGGCGCTGCTGACCGTGCTCGGGACCACGTTCACCAGCTGGTTCTTGACCACCGCCTGGCTGTTCTGGCTGACCGGCGCCGTGGTCGAAATCCACGTCGGCGCCATGATGCTTGACCTGACGCTGAGCTTGATCTTACCGGTGCTCATCGGCCAGGCGTTGCGCGGCATTCGGCGCTGCGCAGAGTTTGCCGATGATCGGCGCATCGTTCTCGGCCTCGTCTCGCAAGGGTTTATCCTGGCAATCGTGCTCAAGGCGGGCGTCGCGGTCGGCGACAAGCTGCACGCCGATCAGGCCTGGGACGCCATGATCTTCCTGACCGGCATTATTCTGGCGATCGTGCTGCATCTTGTCAGCCTGGCAATCGGCTATTTCAGTTGCGGCTGGCTCGGTTTCGATCGCGGCCGGCAGATCGCCGTCGCATTTTCCGCAAGTCAGAAGACGCTGCAGGTTTCGCTGTTGCTGTACGACCAGTACTTCAAGAAAGATTATGCCTTCGCCGTGATCCCACTGCTTGCCTATCATATCGGCCAGCTTTTGTTGGACACGCTAATCGCCAAACGCCTGGCAAATCGCACGTCAGAGCCTGAAGCGTGAGCGAAGGTTTCTGCTCGCCTTCGCTGACGCTTCAGGCTCTGGAAATTCATATGCTAATCGCATGATGAACGATCCCTATTCCCCCTGTCCGTGCGGCAGCGGCAAGAAGTTCAAGTGGTGCTGTCAGCCGATCCACGCTCAGATCGCCCAGGTCTTCGCCATGGACGAGGAGGGGCAGCACGAGGCCGCCCTGCGCGCGATGGAGGAGGTCGTCACGCAGCACCCGACCAACGCCGAGGCCTGGGGACTCAAAGCCCAGCTCCTGTTTCAGAACGAGAAACCGCAGGAAGCCGAGCAGACGCTGGAGAAAGCATTCGAGCTGTTCCCGAATTATCCGTTCGGCTACCGTCTCAAGGCGCGCTTTCGGCTCTACGAAGGCGAGATCGCCGGCGCGTTGTTGCTGCTGCGCAAGTCGGCCGAGTATTATGACACGAATGCGGGCGACATTCTGGCGCAGATCTACATCGAGATCTTCGATTGCGAGATGAAGCTCAACCATCCGATCGCGGCGCGGGCGGCGGCAGAGCTGGCGGCGCGGTTCAATCCTGCCAATGACCAGTTGCGGCAAGGCATCAGCCACGTTTTCGGGGACGAGAACCCGAACCTCCCCAAATGCGCTAGCCAGCCGTACACCTTCAAGACGCTCCCCGCTTCCGCGGGCGCCGAGCGACGCGCCGCCTGGGACACGGCTCTGAAATCATCCGCGACCGGCAAGCTCACGGACGCCGTCAAGGCGTTCGAGCAGCTCACGCAAGGCGACAAGGTCGAAGCGGAAGCGTGGTACAACCTCGGTCTCAGTCAAGCCTGGCTCGGCAACAATGTCGCGGCAGTCACGGCGCTCGATCAATACGTCTACGCGGAACCAAATGAGTCGCAGGCGGCCCAGGCGTGGGCACTCGCCGAAGTCCTTCGCTTCGGCCAGGGCATGGAGGACCAGGCCGACACCGTAGAGTATTCGATCGCGTTCGGCCTGCGCGATCCGAAGGCGTTCGTCAACGCTCTGGGCGAGTTGGAGCAAGCCGGGCTGCTGACGGGCACGCGCGTCAATCAGGAAGAGGGGGTCCTGTCGTCGATCGTTCTCGAACCACCGGGCCCGGCGCTGACGCCAGAGTTGCAGGCCAAGCAGAGCCTCAAGCCGGCCGCGTTTGTCGCGTTGATGCACAATTTCGTTCGCCTCTGGAACACCAAACGCGAGCCGCTCGAAGGGGTCTTTGAACGCTTCAAGCAAAAGCTCGGCGACCTGATCGTCCAGGCCACGTCGGTGCGTGGGCCGGCCAAGTTTCTCGAAGCGCTTTCCGATGCGGTCAGCTTTCCGCGCGGCGTTACAAATCAAGAGGAAGCCGTCCAGCGCATGCGCGAGGGCTTCGAAAAATTCTACGAGGAGACGTGGATCCACCGCCCGCTCAAGAGCATTGGCAACGTCGCCCCCGTCGATGCCGTCGGCCATGGCGCCCTGCGCAAGAAGCTGCGCGGCGTCGTGCAGTTCCTCGGCGATTGCGGCCACGTCGCCAAGTACCCCTATGACTTCCAGCGGCTGTCGCGCAAGCTCGGCTTGTCCGAGGGCGCTCCCGTCGCTGCCGATGGCGCCAAGCCTGATATCGCGGCGATGAACGCGGCCGAGCTGGCGAACCTGAAGACCGATACGCTCAGCTCAGCCGAGCTGGATCAGGCCTATCAAACGGCGGTGAAGCTCGACGCCAAGGAGATCGCCGGCACCTTCGCCGCCCAGCTCGTCGAACGGCCTGCGTATCCGGAGCGGCCCGATCGCTTCCCGCTCTTTCAACTGCTCATCAATCAGGCGACGGGGCAGGGCAACCTCGACGCGGCTCTCGATCAGCTCAACGCCGGCGAGAGCGACGATTGCAAGAACAACGAGGGCCGCCGCCGCAACGAGTACGAGTTCCGCCTGGCCCAGCTTCACGCCAAGCGCGGCGAGTTCGATGACGCCGAGCGCGTCTACGATGCGCTGATCGCGCGCGTGCCGACCGAGATCAACTACCGCGTCAACGCCGCCGAAACGATGATCTCGGCGCGGCAAAAGGCGAAGGCCGCAAAGTACGCGAAGGACGGACTCGCGGCGGCCCTCAAGGCGAACAACCGCGATCTCGAAGGGCACTTCAAGGAGCTGATGGCGGCGGCGCAGAAGTGAGTGAAGCAAACAAGCCGCGCCCGCAAGGTCCCCCGCTTCCTTACGGGCGCGGCTCGGTCATGTCCGCCGTTTCGGCGCCACCTCCGGGTTCACCCACGCCGGTAGCGGCTGGCCCGTCACGCCCGCGATCAGGTTCTTCGCGCAGATCTCGGCCATGCGGTTACGCGTCTCGACCGTTGCGCTGGCGATGTGCGGGGCGATCACGACGTTTGGCAACTTCAACAGTGGATCGTCCATGCTCGGCGGCTCTGGGTCGGTGACGTCCAGACTGGCCGCGAAGATCGTTCCGCTCTTCAAGGCGTCGGCCAACGCTTTCTGATCGACCAGCGGGCCGCGCGCGGTGTTGATGAGCACGGCAGAGCGCTTCATCCTCTTGAACTGGGCGGCGCCGATCATGCCGCGCGTTGCGTCGTTGAGATCGGCGTGCAGCGACACGAAATCCGATTCGCGCAGCAGCGTCGGCAGATCGACCTGCTTCGCGCCAAGCTCGGACTCGGCGTTCGCATTCTTGTAGACGTCGTGGTAGAGCACCTTCATGTCCCAGCCGCGCTGGCAGCGGCGCGCCAGCGCATAGCCGATGCGGCCCATGCCGACGATACCGATCGTGCGGCCTGCGAGGTCCTGGCCGAGATGTCCGAGCGGCTCCCACGTCTTCCACGCCCCGGACAGCGTGTACTGATGCCCCTCGACCACGCGGCGAGCGGCAGCGATGAGCAAGCAAAACGCCATGTCGGCGGTCGCGTCGGTCAGCACGCCCGGCGTGTTGCCGACTGCGATGCCGCGCGCCGTGCAGGCCGGCACATCGATGTTGTTGAACCCGACCGCGAAATTGCTGACGACCTTGAGCCGCGGCGCGTGATCGAGCACGGCTGCATCGAGCTTGTCGGTCAGCAGCGAGACGAGACCGTCAATGTCCGCGAGCTTGGATCGCAGAACATCGGCGGGCGGCGGCAGCGGGTCTTCCCAGATCTCGGCATTGCAGGCGGCGCGGATCAACGCAAGCCCAGCTTCGGGGATGATGCGGCTGACGAAAACCTTTCCCTTGGCGGACATCAACTACTCTCCCTACGCCTTTCGTCCCTTGTACAACTGCCGCCCCAGCACTGGATCGCGGCTCGTGAAATCGCCCGGCTCCTTGTCGCGCGTCAGGCAGCGGACGTACATCTCCAGCTTTGCATCCAGGTCGTCCGCGTGGTGGATGATTAGGCACTCCGGAATCAACGGCAGCCGCGGCGAACCCCACTCCGGCAAACTCAGATGCGTGATGACAATGTGCTCCAGCAACTGCACCAGCTCCGCGTCGACGTCCCCCAGTTCGCGGGCCGTATCGCGCACCAGGTCGCGGCCCAGGAACAGGTGGCCGACCAAACGCCCGCTCACCGTGGGCTGCACGCTCATCTGGTCATCGTTGAACTCGACGGTGCGGCCCATGTCATGCAAGATCGCCCCGGCCACGACGAGATCGCGATTGAGCGGCGGCTCCATGTCCGGATAACACGCGACGTACTTGTCCACCAGATGAATGCACGTGTTCGTCACCGACAGCGTATGCTCCAGCAATCCGCCGGCGAATGGATAGAAGTGCTTCAGCGTGGCCGGGACCTGCTTCAACTGCGATTTCTGCCGTTCGAGGATCGTCAGCACCAGACGCCGCAACGGCACGTCGGTGATGTTGGCCTCCGCCATGTTCCACAGCTCTTGATACATGGCGTCAACGTCGTGCCGAGTGCAATCGACGAAGTGACGCAGGTCGTATCCCTCGGCCTTGTCCGCATCGACAATTGGGCGAATCTGTTCGATATCGATCTGCGGGCCGTAGGTCTTGTGTTCATCGTAGGCCCCGCGGATCTTGTAGATTTGTCCTTCGCGCCATTCCTTTTCGCACGCTTCGAACCACGGCCCGTCGGCCCAAACCATGAAGGCTGCCGTTCGCTCGCCGTCGCGAAATCGGCAGGTGAAGAACGGTTTACCGTCACGCCGTGCTCCACGCGCCTTCTCGGCAAGCAGCGCAAAGAAGTCCCCGGACTGCTCGGCGGCCATCTCGGACAAACGCACTAACGGCGGCTTCGACTTCGCCATGACGATTCGTTCCGTGAGACGGGAGGTTGCGATTAGTCTACCACGCGCAGCGCAAAAAGAAAACCCAGGGGCTCGCCCCTGGGTTTCAAATCTTCAATCTGCAATTCCCTACGCGCTCTTCTTTTCCGGCTTCTTCTCGAACATCGACGCCTCGCCGCGGATGACCGGTTCGGTGACGATGAACTTGCCCTTCACCTCGATCTCGGGCAGTTCGTACATCAGCTCGGTCATGACCTCTTCGACGATGCTGCGCAGGCCGCGGGCGCCGGTGTCGCGCTCGCGGGCTTTCTTGGCAATCAACGCGAGGGCGTCGCTCGTGAACTCTAGCTCGGCGCCTTCCATCTCGAACAGCTTCTTGTACTGGCGGACCAGGGCGTTGCGCGGCTCCGTCAGGATGCGCGTCAGCGAGTCCTCGTCGAGCGGGTCGAGCGGGGCCAGCACCGGCAGTCGGCCGATGAACTCGGGGATCATGCCGAAATCGAGCAGGTCGTCGCTGGTGACGTGGCTGAGCACTTCGCCGAGCTCGCGTTCACGGTGCTCCGCATTGGCGCCGAAGCCGATCGTCTTGCGGCCCAACCGGCGAGCGATGATGTCTTCGAGTCCGACGAACGTGCCGCCGCAGATGAAGAGGATGTTGGTGGTATCGACCTGGATGTATTGCTGCTCGGGATGCTTGCGACCGCCTTGTGGGGGGACGTTGCTGACGGTGCCTTCGAGCATCTTGAGCAGGGCTTGCTGGACGCCTTCGCCGGAGACGTCGCGGGTGATGCTGACGTTCTGGGTTGTCTTGGCGATCTTGTCGACCTCGTCGATATAGACGATGCCGCGCTGGGCCGCCTCGATGTCGAAGTCGGCGGCGTGGAGCAGCTTGAGCAGCAGGTTCTCAACGTCTTCGCCGACGTAGCCGGCCTCGGTTAGGGTGGTGGCATCACCAATGGCGAAGGGCACGTCGAGAATCTTGGCAAGAGTCTGGGCCAGCAGCGTCTTGCCGGAACCGGTCGGGCCGATCAGCAGAATGTTGCTCTTATCGACCTCGATCTCGCCCCGCCCCTGCTCGGCCA
>JACQFG010000310.1 GCA_016200155.1 Planctomycetota bacterium
ATCACGACCAGCAGTTCGATTAGCGAGAACGCGGGCCGGCGCATGGGGGCCTCCTGTTCAGCGGTCGGATTTGGCGCCTTTGCCGAGGTTGAGCGGGGCAGCCATCGCCGCCGGGATGGAGAACTTGAAAACCCCGGGGCGGTCCCAGGCTTCGGCGGCCACTTCGAGGTGCAGCTTGTCCCAGCCCTTGGGCGGCGCCGCGAACACCAGCACCTCGTCGCTCGCCTGGACCGGGACGGAACCGGCCTTGGCATCCGCGCTGTCCGCCCCGATGACCCTGGCCTCGCGCAGCTCCACCGACTTGCCGGCGCCGTCGGTCAGCTTCAACGTCCCTTCGCGCTGGAACGGCCGCCTCGTGCGATTGGCGGCAAAGTCGAGTTTTTTCCCCTTCGTCCCAATGACCTGCACCCGAAGATTGATGTGCAGCGTTTCCTTGGTCATCGTCACGCCGGCAACTTGCACGCGCAGGTCATTGCTTTGCAGCGCGTAGCGGCTGGCATCGACCCAGTCGGGGACGTCCTTGCGGTACGCGTCGCCGGCGTTGAACGGTATCGCCATCATGCCGTCGGGTTGCCAGATCTCCGCCGCCGGCTGACGCGCTGCCTGAAACGTCGGGCCAAACACGCCGGGCAACGCCAGGGCCATCGTCCCCATGGCGGCGTGCGCCGCGCTGCCCAGGCCCGGAACGATCCAGCGCGACGGAGCGGCTCGGCACACCAGGCCCGTCGCGATCAAGCCGATCAGCAGGCCGACGCCGCTCAAGGGCAGCACCAGTCCCGCAAGGGTTGCGATGGTCGCGCTGATCAACGCCAAACCCGCGCTCAGCAGCGCCGCCGCCCCCAGCACGCCGGCCAGGCGATGAAGCCGCGACACAGGCTGCGGTGCGAAATCAGCCTCCTCGACCGGGACCGCCTCGACCGCCTCCGCGATCGCCGCCGACACCGCCGCTTCCGGCACCGGTTCGACGTCGGCATCCGCTGCCTTGGCCGACGCAGGCGCCCGCTGATCGTCCGCCGGCGCCATCGTGAACGTGTTCGCGCAGCGCGTACACCGTCCGCTCGCCCCCAGCGCCCGCTCCGGCGCCCGCGAACGCACCTTGCAGTACGGACATTGCACGATGAATGCCATTGTCGCCGCCCGATATGGTGATGCTGCTGGGATTATCCCATGTCGCCGGGCGATTGCAAATGAAAAAATACACCCACGAAGGGCACGAAGAACACGAAGAGAAGAAGGCGGTGGGCTGATGGAGGCGCCGCGATTTGACTTGCATTGCGCTTGCGAGTTTTACACACACCCTCACTCCCACCCCACCCGGTCGACACAAAATGACTTGCATTGCGCTTGCGAGTTTTACACACTCTCTCTCGCTTCCCCCTGCACGACAACCGACTTTGAATCGCTTGTGTATCCCGGCCTGAAAGGCCGATTCTGTCAGCCCAGGCCGAAGGCCTTGGATAGCGGCTTCGTCCGGTTGTCTCACCACGGGCAGGCCTGCTCTGTTGTCGTCAGATCTTGAAAATGGTACGATCCCATTGGAAAGATTTGAGGGAAGCAAATGAAAGCCAAGAAATGCCCGAGATGCGGCAAATCAAGCCTTTATGAAACACGAGGCGAATATCGCATGGAGCTGCCCCCGAACATCGCCGGCCCTACGGTCGTCGTTGCCGACGCCGAATGGCAGCATTGCAATTCGTGCGGCGAGGACGTCCTTTCGAAGGAGTTGGAGCAAGCCATCAACCGCAAATGCCGGCGGCGCAAGAAATCGACGGTTGCGTGAATCGTCTTCGATCCCGGCCTGCGACAAGACAGGCGTAGTGATAACATCGAGGACGGAAAAGGTGATCCACGGAGATCCGGCCTCGAAGTAGGCTTCCAAGAGAGACCAATCATGAAATCAATTCTTGTTCGCCTTCTGGTGCTTCTTCTGATCGCCCTCGTCACGCCGCCGCTGGCGACCGCTGCCACACTTGTCGAGAAGGGGCAGGCCCGTGCCATCATCATCGTGCCGAACAAGGCTTCGCCGGTCGTGCAGAACGCTGCCCGTGTGCTTCAAGACCATATCAAGCAGATGTCCGGGGCCGAGCTGCCCATCCGCACTGAGGACAAGATCACGGGTTCTCCGAACAAGGATCAGGCTTGGATTCTCGTTGGCGAAGGCAAGCTCGCCGAGAAGCTGGGATTGACCAGCAAAGGCTTGGGATCGGGCGGTATCTTTCAATCGGCCAAGGGAAATGTCCTGGCGCTTTTCGGCACCGATGCACGAACTCCCTCGGACCCGCACGGCACTCGCTATGCCGTCACCACGTTTCTGGAAGATAAACTGGGCGTCCGCTACCTTTGGCCCGGCGATCTCGGCAAGGTTGTGCCACGCAGGGAATCGATCACCGTAGCAGACTTCCAGCACCGCTTCACTCCGAAGCTTGCGCAGCGGCGCATTCGCAGCATGGGCTATCATGATCGCCTTCAGGTCGGGCTCGACAATCTTGGCTTCACCAAAGCGGACTACGAGCGATTGCAGGCCGATGCCCGGCGCACGCAGGTGGAATCGCCAGACTGGTTCGGCTGGCATCGCCTGGGCGGCACATTGAACATGAACAGCGGCCACGCTTTCGGCCATCTGTGGGAGAAGCACGGCAAGGATCATCCCGAATGGTTTGCCCTTCAACACGACGGTAGCCGTGACCAGTCCAAGAGCCCCGACCGAGCCAGACTGTGCGTGTCGAACGCCGACCTGATCGCCGCCATCGCCAAGGAAAAGATCGACGAGTTGAACAAGAATCCGAACCTGCTCGGTGTCAGCATTGCGCCGAACGATGGCGGACGTTCGTCATTCTGCACCTGTCCCAAGTGCGAGGCTCTTGACGCCGTCAAGGGGCGCAAAGTGCTGTTATGGGATTTCAGCAAAGGAGCCCGGCGTGACTTCGAGCATGTGTCCCTGACCGACCGCATGGTGTCCTTCTGGAATGCCATCGCCGAAAAGGTAGCAAAGGTGCATCCTGACAAACTGCTGGTCGTGGACGCTTACAGCGTTTACGCAGCCCCACCTATCGAGCGAAAGATGCATCCGAATCTTGTCGTCCGTTTTGCGCCCCTCAGTTATCACGCCGAGGATTATCGTCAGGAGAGCATGCGGGAATGGGACGCCTGGTCGAAGGCGGCGAAGCGAATCTACTTCCGGCCCAACCTGATGCTTGCCGGTCGGCGTGACGGCATGCCCCTCCTTTACGTTCACAAGTTCGGCAAGGACTTCCGCTATCTGGCCGACCACGGCATGATGGGGACCGACTTCGACTCCTGCTGCCACAACTGGGCAACGCAGGGGCTCAACTACTACGTCGTAGCCCGGCTTCACTGGAGCCCGGAGCAGGACGTGGACTCAATCGTGGACGATTATTGCCAGGCCGGTTTCGGTCCAGCAGCGAAATCGGTGCGTCGGTACTTTGACGGCCTGGAGGCGATGATGGACGAAGCCGCCACCAAGAAGGAAAAACCCACCACGGTCTTTCATCTGAAGGCGCTCGCCAAGCTTCGCAACGAACTGGAGCAAGCCCGCCGGGATGCAGGCAGTGATGCCACGGTCGTCAAGCGGATCGCCTTCTTGGAGACTGGCCTCCGTTGGACCGAGATCGAGGTCGCTGCCCATGCCTTCCTTGAGGAACCAGCGAAAGCAGACAAAGCTGTGGCAAAGAAGATCCTTGATGAACGGTTCGCCTTGATGCAACGGATCTTTCGTGAGACGCCCCTGGCACTGAACGTGGCCTACATCTCCTGGGGCGAAGACGGCTTGTGGTCACGGCTGGGCTGGAAGCGCCCATGACCGGCGCTGGACACCCTCAGCAGGAGTCTTCCATGAAAAGACGCATTTCTATTCTCGGCCTCGTATCAGTGTTCTGCTTGCTCGGACTGTTGTCCAGCACGGCTCAACCGCAGGGCGACAAATCGAAGGGCGAGATCCACGTCCTCTTCATCGGCAACAGCCTCACCTACGGCAACGACCTGCCGAAGATGATTGCTGAACTTGCCGAGGCTGGAAAACAGCGTCCCATGCGCCACGAGCGGGAAACGCCGGGCGGATGCACTTTCGAGAAACACTGGAAGGACGGCAAGGCGCTGGCGAAGATTCAATCCCGCAAATGGGACTTCGTGGTTCTTCAGGATCAGAGCCAGGCTCCGCTGCAAAAGAAAGATGCCATGTTCGACTACGGCAAGAAGTTCGATGCCGAGATCAAAAAGCACGGGGCCAAGACGATCCTCTACCAGACCTGGGCATTGCAGAACAAGCCTGACGATCAGCCAGCCATCAGCAAGGCGTACCTGGATCTGTCGAAGGAATTGAAGAGCGGCATCGCCCCGGTCGGCAATGCGTGGGACGCAGCTTTGAAGGCTGACAAAAAGCTGGTCCTACACACCAATGACAAGAAGCATCCCAACATCACCGGCACCTACTTGGCGGCGTGCGTGTTCTACGCAACCATCTATGGCAAAAGCCCCGAGGGACTTCCCGAACGCCTGGGCAAGTTGACGGACGAGGAAGCTCGCCGCTTGCAGGCCATCGCTTGGAAGACGGTTCAAACGATGAGCAAATGAATCGAGACCAGACCCCGCTATGTCGACCCGGCGCTGAAGCGTTGGCTGCGATACTTCTGCTGATTGTCTCGAAGCCAACTTTGCGTGTACTTGAGTGTTTCCCGAAAGTCGGGGGCATTCTAAGTTCATCCGGTGCATTGACCGGCTCCTTCGCGAGCGGCACTACATCACTGAACCAGCGTAAGGGATGGCGGCGAAGCGAAGGATGTTAGCGATCCGCAAAAAAACCCGACCATTTTGTAGGGTGGGTCGAGCGTACTCGCGAGGCCCACCGGACCTTGCAAGCGCTTGGTGGGCCTCGCGAGTACGGTCGACCCACCTACGGTCTCAATTGACCAGATTATTTCTTCGCGAACACTTGGCGATCAGCAATTCATTGCAGCCCATTCCTTGTGGGACTCGTTGCGTCAAACTGATTATCGTAACATTGAGAAAGTGTCAAATGCGATGCCGGTTAGGTTTATCCAATCCGGGAGAACCCATGCGTTCCTTGTTTTTTGCCCTTCTGCCAGCAACGCTGGCTCTAGCGCTGGCCGCGGGCACAACCGCCCAGGATCAGGCCGTTCCCGGCATCCGCACCAAGCAGCGCTTGACGATCCTCAGCGCCAACGACGGCGATGTTCACGCGCGGCGCGACAAGGACGCCAAGAAGCGGACGCCCGACTCGATCACGGTGATCCACCTCGGGCCGGACCATCCGCCGATCGTCAAGACGGTGTACGGCACCGTGCCCAATACGATCTCCGGGCCTCCGTACATGGCGATGACCGGCGACGGCCGTTATGGCTTCGTCACCTCGCGCAAGAGCAAGGACGACCCTGACGCTCCTGAACTCATCAGCGTGATCGATCTCGCCGCCGACGACTTGAAGGTCGTGCAGACCGTCAAGCTGCCCGATCCGCGCATGGCCGTCATGCATTCCGACGGCAAACGCCTCCTCATCCCTTACGACACCGGCATCCGCGTCTTCGAGATGCGCGACGGCCAGCTCACCCTTGTCAAAGACAACCCGACTGACTTCCGCGTCTTCAATGTTGACATCAGCCCCCGCGGTGATCGCGTCGTCGGCAATGGCTACAAGGAAAAAGGCGGCAAGCTGACGGTCCACGCCTTCAACTACAAAGATGGCGTCATCAGCTACCAAAGCGAGCTGAAGATCAAGCCCGGCTTGCCCGACTGGGACGGGCCCTACGCCATGCGCTTCACTCCCGACGGCAAACGCGTGGTCATCCCCAACGGCTTCCACAATGGCAGCCGCGGCGTCCTGGCGCCGGTGTTCATCGCCGATTTCACGCTCGAAACGCCCACCGTGACCGAATCCGTGCCCCAGGTCGCCGACGGCATCGAAGGAGTCGCCATTCATCCCAGCGGCAAGTTCGCTGTCCTCAGTTGCCTGGAGGACAGCCCGCGCGTCGTGAATCAGGCCTACAGCCATCTCGCCGTCATCGATTTGACCAGCAAGCCGGCGCGGTTGCTCTATCACCTGGATGTCGAGAGCTTGCCGGAAGGCATGGAGTTTTCGCCCGACGGCTCCCAGTTGTTCGTCGGCCTGACCTACGCCCATCGCATCGCGGTTTTCGACGTGGAAGGCTTTCGTCTCAAACGCAGTCCGTTCGTCCTGCGTGTCGGGCATGGGCCTTGTTCGATGGCAATCGGGGCGAGATTTTCGAAGTGACAGGGTCGCAACCCGGGCCGCTCGCTGGAAACGTGGTCACTCGATCGAACCTTGGACGACATTGGCGATTCGGCGCAGCAGAAAGCCGCGGTCCTGGCGCCACGGTTGCGTGGTGAGAACCACACACAGCAATTCGCGCTGTGGGTCGGCCCAGGCAACGGTACCGCTGGCGCCGCTGTGGCCGAAGGTTCGTTCGGACGACAGGTCGCCAAAAGCATTCCACGCCGTGGACGTCTGCAATCCCCAACCCAATCCCCACGGATGGCCGAGGCTCTTGTTCCGGTCCGTTGTCATCGCCTCCACCGTGGCGCTCCCCAGAATGCGGTTGCCGTCGTAAACCCCTCCGTTGAGAAACATTTGCAGCACGATGCCGAGATCATCGGCCGTGCTATGGTTACCGCCCCAGGGATGGCCGAGCTTCCGCAGGTAGCCGCTGTTCGCTCCGTAGCGTTCAAGGTCTTTCTCGGTCTGGGCGAAGGAATCGCCCTGTACGCGGGCGGTATCCGCCAGGGCTCGCTTGCCCAGGCCCAGAGTGCTGTTCTTCATCTTCAACGGCTCGAAGAGTTCACGCTGTTCAAACTCGGCCAACGGCATTTTCGTGACCCGTTCCACGATCTCCGCTGCCAAAAGAGTGCCCATGCTGGAATACTTGAACGAGGTGCGCGGCTCAAACAACAGCGGCGTGGTCATGGCGCCTTTGACGAAGTCGCCCAGCGGCGCGTTCGCTTCGCGGAGCTTGATATTCTCGGGGAGCATGTCCGGCAAACCCGCGGTGTGCGTCAGCAAGTCCTGCACGCGCACTTTTTCCCGGCCCGGTCCCTTGAACTCGGGCAGGTACTTTTGCACGGGGTCGGCGAGCGAAATCTGGCCCCGCTCCACCAGGAGCATCAGCATGAGGACGGTAATCGGCTTGGAGATCGACGCCAGGATGTACACGGTCTCCGGCCCGGCCTTGGCGCTGGCAGCATCCGGGGCGAGCGTGCCCCAGCCGCCGCGCAAGACAATGACGCCGCGCCGCGCCACCAGAACCGAGGCGGCCGTCACGCGCCCGCTCTTGGTTTCGTCCGTCAGGATCTGGTTCACGATTTCCAGGCGGCGCCCCGACATGCCCACTTGCTCGGGCTTGCCGGCTTTCAGCACGCGATCCTCGGCCCGGCTCGAACCTGCAAGGAACGTGACGGACAGGGTCAGGGTGATGACCAGAATGGAGATGGCGCGCATGTGAATTTCCTTGAAGGTGAGCTGCCCGGCCGGAGGATTCCTTTGCGGGCTTGACGTTGATCGCAGTGCCGAATTCCTGTCCGTTATATTGAATAGGATTGAGAGCACGACTTCGTGGTTCTGTGTTACGCTGGCTTTGCTACGAAACTCGTGGCGGCAAGACTCTGACCTTGCCGTTTGCTTGATTTTCACGGCAAGATCGGAGTCTTGCCGCCACAAAAACAGCGTTTCGTAGCAAAGCCGTGTTACCTTGGAGAAGGGCAACCTCCCGACCGGGGTCCTCGACAATCCGTTTTGTGAACGGCTCGCCATTGTAATCGAAAGGACATCATCATGCGTTTCCATCACGCCGCGTCCTTGCTGGTTGTGATCGCCGCCGCCGCCTTCTTGCCCGCTGGCGAGACCACGAAGCGGGTCACGGTCAATGACGGCGATCGCAACATCTATGTTCCCGTGGGCGACAAGAAGCAAGCGCCGCCCGCTCCCAAAGAGTTCGCGTTCGTGCTGTCGGACGGCTACGGCGAAGCGGATCGTCATTCGAGCGATCCCAAGGTCTTCGAGAATCTGCTGATCAACATGAGGAAGTCAGGATTCAACACGCTCCATTGCGTCTACCGTGACTGGCGCGTGGAGTTGTGCCGCAAGCACAAGGTAAAGATGATGATCGATGTGCTCGCGTGGAAGGAGGGGGCCGAAATGGACATTCGCAAGCCAGAGCAACGCGCCGCCGTCAAGAAGATCTGCGAGGCGGTGCGCGGCAACGACGCCGTCTGGGGGTACAACCTCTGGAACGAGACGCTCTCATTCTTCGGCAATCCCGACGGCAAGAACATCGATGCCTACTGCGAGATGCTCAAGGAGTGGGACCCGACCCATCCCATCTGGATCGGCACGCGCACGGTCTCCTACGCCAATGCCCTCAAAAGTAAACCCGGCGTGCACGGATACTATGACTACCCCTGGCAGCGCGGCTTCAATTACCACTTCGCCGATCTGATGTGGTACTACAAGCACGTCCCCAGCCAGGACGGCTTCATCGGCCGATGGGAGCAAGGGAGCAACTACAACTGGAATTCCTTTTCGCTGAATACGTCCATCGCGTTCGGCACCAAGGTCAACATCTGGTTCATCGGCGGCCCCTTCGACAAGGAGGGGAACGTCGACCCGAAGCACCGGTTCCATCACCTCGTGAAGATCGGCCAGGAAACGCAGAAGCTCTATCCGGAACTCGGCAAGTTCGGTCGGCCCACCGATGTGTTCTCGACGCCGACAACCAGGACGCACGACAACAAGGAGCGCGACAAGACCAAGGACAAGAGCGGCCCCGTGCCGTGGAACTTGCCCGCGTTTCCCAAGGATTTCTGGTTCGAGGTCCGCACCGGCGAGGCGCTCGCAGGCTTCTTCCGCTATGAGAACGGTGACGACGCCATTTTCATCGCCAACCACAATGCGTTCGCCAAACAGGACATGACCGTGGCGCTGGCGCCGTCGGCCGGCGCGAAGGCGCGAATCGAGATCTTCAGCCGTGAAACCGGCGTCTGGCGTGACCTCGTCCCTCGCGAGGGCATCTTTGCGTTCGAGGTGCGTCCGGGCGGCGGCGAACTCCTTCGCGTTCAAGGCCGGGCACGGGAAAAATGACGACGGCGGGACGCCCCCTGGGGACCTGGTGCCCCTGCTCATTGCCGCGACCTGAAAGATGGGTAACGTAAGCCAGCGATTACCTCGTCCACACATGCCCAAGAACCGCCTACGAACTCTTCGCTCCGTTCTTTGAGCAACCGCACAATGCCGATTGTCAGATGAATCTGTGCAGCACACGCGAAACAGAACCAAGTCCTCAATCTAAGTAACGACATTTACTTTCTGCGGCTCCAACGTCGATGATGCCTTGCAAACCATGGATTTCACGCGGGCGGGCGTATATCTGCCCTTCGCTTGCAGTGTACGCAGGTGGGCTCTGCAGGGGCAGTGCTGCCCCCAATTCTTGTCCCCAAAAGTCGCTTCGTCTCCGGCACTTTTTGTTTGGCGATTGTGGCGTGGCGCGGGATAATCCAATTATCCCCTGCCCACCGGGCTGACCGTGCTGGCCCTGGGTAGTGTCTCAGCTTGAGTAAATTGGAACCGTAGAACGGAATTTATTCCGTTCGGGGCAGCGAGAACGGAATGAATTCCGTTCTACAACCTGGGCAGTCGAAGCAAACTGAGACATTACCTGGCCCTGCCTTTTTTTCCGGAACGACGCTCCAGGAGTACGCAACCATGGAACAACTTGGTTCTCGCAAATCGCTCGTCGCAATGGCGCTTTTTTCCATTGGCTTCAGCGCGCTCGCGCCGTTGGTTGTGATTCCAGCAGGGGAGCGGAAGGGGCGTCCGGCGGATGACGTCAAGACCGAGGCGATCGTGCGCCAACGCTACGCCATGGACCCGCCCCATCACTCCAAGGATCCGGCCGTCAAGATCGACTACGACATTGTCTACGTACGCGCGCCGCGCAATGCGTTCGTTTATCCCGACGTCGGCACACCCACGCTCGTGGAACCCGGCGCCGATTTGATGCTGCTGCATCCCGATGGCAGTGAGGAGCTACTGGTCGAAGGCGGCAAACGCGGTTCGGTCGCCGATCCGTTCGTATCCTTTGACGGCAAGTCGGTTTACTATGCCTTCTTCTACGCCAATCACGGCGCCGACATCTACAAGATCCACGTACCGACGCGGAAAATCGTCCGTCTGACACACGACGGCGGTCAACCAGCGCCCGGAACACGCGGAGCGAACTACGCGGTGCACCAGGATTCGCAGGTCCATCTAATGACCATGATGGGGCATCATCCGTCGGTGCGCGACGTCATCTACAACACCGGCCCCTGTCCCGTGCCAGGCAGCAAGGTGGTCTTCACAAGCAATCGCCATGGCTTCGTGCCGCGCATCGGCAGCTTCAGCTCGCATGCATTTCAGCTGACCGCAATGGACGATGACGGCCGCAACGTGGAAACGATCGGGCACTTGAATCTCGGTTGCGCGCTTCATCCGGTCATTCTGAAGGATGGCCGAATCATGTTCAGCTCGCTGGAGAACCAGGGAGTGCGCAGCACGCTGCACTGGTCGCTGTGGACCATCCGTCCGGACGGCTCGCACTGGGACCCGCTGGTGAGCGATTTCGGCTGGGGCCTGCCGTCGTCGTTCCACTTCCAGACGCAGCGCAGCGATGGCCGCGTCGTGGCGGAGTTCTATTACAACGTCAACCAGGCGGGCTTTGGGACCTACGCTCAGTTTCCTGTCGCCGCGCCGAAGGGGACGCCGTTCTTCGGTCCGGGCGATCCCGATTCGCCGCGCAATCAGCCGTTGCGCATGCTTGCCGGAGGTGTCAAGGCGTTCCAGCTTCCGTTCAGTCCACACGGACTGGACATGCTGACGCCGTTCGCAAACGATGACGACAACCCGAGCACGCGTTCGGATCCGAAAGACCCGAAGTCGCCGAAGGTCGGCCGGGTGACGCATCCGTGCGGTGCACCGGACAACCACGTGCTGACGGTGTGGGCGCCCGATCTCGATGTGAGCCGTGACGGCATCACCGGCGGCGTGCGGCGCGTGGCGAGCGACACCGGCATCTACCTGATCAAGGCCGGCGCGCCGGTCTATGAACCCGGCCAGATGCTGCTGATCAAGAACGATCCGAAATATCACGAGCAATGGCCGCGCCCGCTCGTGCCCTACAAGCGTATTCACGGCATCGACGAGCCACAACGCTTGCCGCTGGTCGTCAACGACGGCAAACAGTCGCCGTACTTGCCCGAGGGAACGCCGTACGGTCTGATCGGAACCTCCAGCCTGTACAAGCGCGAAAGCGCCACGGCGGGTAGTGTGCCGGACGGTAGCGTGACTGCCGTCACGCCAGCCAAGCGCGGACGGTACGGAAACAATCTGCGCGGCTGGGTTGACCAGGGCGCTGACGCCGGCATCTATGAGAACAGTGAAATCCACGCCATCCGGATCGTTTTGCAAGAGCCGAACGTTCGCGAAGATCAATGGCGTTTCTTCAGCCACGCTCATGAACGGATGCGCATCCTTGGCGAAATCCCCGTGCGCCATTTTGATCGTAGACCTCACGCTCCGCGTGAGGAAAAGCATCACGCGGAGCGTGATGCCTACGGTGGCCAACCGTTCGATCCCGACGGCAATCCGGACACCAGCTTCCTGGCAAAGATCCCCGCCGATCATTCGTTCACGTTCCAAACGCTGGATAAGCATGGCCTCGTGCTCAATATGTCGCAGACGTGGCACCAGGTCCGTCCGGGCGAGGTTCGCAACGATTGCGGCGGTTGCCACGCCCACAGCCAGAAGCCGACCCTCTTTGAGCACACGGCGGCCGCCAAGTCGGACTACAAGATTTTCGATCTGACCAAGTCGACCCCGCTCATCACAGCCAAGGGGCACGACCAGTCGGGCAAGCAATGGGATGTCAAGGACGAGACGGGGCTGCGTTTTGAAAAGAATGTCAAGGACGTCGAATACTGGCGCGACGTGCGTCCCATCCTGCAGCGAAGTTGTGCCGCCTGCCACACCAAGACCGCGAAAGAACCGGCGGGCGGCCTGGTGCTCGACGACGACGAGAAGATAGCCAGTGACGGTTATCGACAGCCGCGCGGCGTGCCGCGCACCTACCAAGAGCTGGCGCTCAACCCGCGTTACGTGAAAGAGCTGCAAGCGCGTTCGAGCATGTTGACCTGGCGCCTGTTCGGTCGAAGAATGGACGGCCATCCCGACGCGGCGCCGTTTACCACGAGCGGCAAGACGCCCGCCAAGCCGTTGAAGCTGACGCCCATGCCGCCACCCGAAGCAGTCGCGGGCACTTACGTCGGACCGGACAGCAAGAAAATCAAGGTTGCAGCGCTCTCCGACGAGGACCGCCGCACGCTGATCCGCTGGATCGACCTGGGCTGCTCGATCGACCTGCGTTTCGATCCGCAGCGCCCTGATCCGCGCACCAGTCCCTTCGCGGATCGAACGTTGCCGACTTTGACCGTCGCCCTTCCGCGCGCCGGCGCCAACGGGGAACCGTTGACGCGCATCGTCGTCGGCATGGCGGACGCGGCCAGCGGGTTGGACATGTCCAGCTTCAGCGTGATTGCCGACTTCGACATCGACGGCCAGTCGGCGGGGCGTGAACTGGCATCCTACTTTCGGCCAACCTCGCCCGGCGTCTGGGAAATGCGCTTGAAATCGCCGCTGGCTGAGTTGGCGGGCGGCAAGCTAACGATTCAGGTCGCCGATCACGATCGCAATGTCGCGCGCATCGAAAGGACTTTTTCTATCAAATAAGGAACATTCGAACAATAACTTCCCGAAGTGGGGCCGCATCGCAACCTTCGCAGGGACAAGCGGTGTAATCGCCGAATCGGCCAACGCGCACGGTGGTTCAGGAGGTGTTTATTTTTCAGTCGTCGCGGCAACGACCCGGAAACCGACGCAGTCGCTGCGGTAAACCGGCACATGATAATCGCGAAAGGCACAGCGACAGAATTTAGGCTGAGTGCTCCAGGCGCCGCCGCGTTGGACTCGTTCCTTGCCGGTGGTCGGACCTTGCGGATCCTGCTTGGGACTCTTGGTGTAGTAGCTTTCGTCATACCAATCCGAGCACCATTCCCAGACGTTGCCGTGCATGTCATGAAGGCCGAAGTCGTTGGCCTGGAAGCTGCCCACCGGGGACGTGAAGGGAAAGCCGTCGTTCCACTTCGTGGCCCAGAACGCATCCTTCCATTTCAATTGGAGCGTGGCGTCGGCAAGGTTGGCGACCGCTTGCAAATCGGCGTCCCTGGCGCCGGCGCTGAAGCGTGTCTTCGTGCCCGCCCGGCACGCGTATTCCCACTCGGCTTCGGTGGGCAAACGGTAAATCCTGCCTTCCTTTTTCGATAGCCAGGCACAGAATGCCATTGCATCGTTCCAGGAAACCACGGTCACGGGATGATCGTCGGTCTGGGTGAAATGCAGTTTCTTCCAGGTGAATTCCGGTTTTTGCACGAACTCCTTGCCATCGAAGGCCTTGCCCCCCTTGCCGTCCTTTTCCGCTTCCGTCTGGTAGTTCGTAGCCTTGATGAATGCCTTGAATTGACCGACCGTCACCTCGTGCTTGGCAAGATAGAAATGTTGCGTGATCTCGACTTCATGCGGCAGCTCTTCGTCAAGGCGGTCCTCCTCACCTTTCGGCGAGCCCATCACGAACTTGCCTGCGGGAATCAACAGCAGACTCATGTCAAGGGAGTTGACCTGTTTCCGCGGCACGAAGACAACCTCCCCCTCGAACCGGTCCACCAGGGCGAACCCCGTCGGCGGACCTTTGTAGGGAAAGCGCGTGACGCGGTGCTCTTGATTCCACACAACCCGCAGGACCTTCTCTGTAATCCGGGGAACGTCGAACCGGATCGAGCCGGCTTCGCCCTTGGAGGGATGCCCCTGCACGGCCAAAATCATCTGCATGCTCCAGTCGATCTTTTCTAGCTTCAGAGCCCTGGCCAGCGCGGCCTCGGCTTCCTTCTGGGCCGCGGGATCCTTCGCGGAGTCCGGCTTGGCCGAATGCGCGACCAGCTCCTGAGCACTGCGGATCACCACGCCGCTGTCATCTTTCTTGAGCCGAATCAAATTCGGTTCCGTGTCGCTGGCGCTGGCAAGAATCTTCAGCTCCTTGGCGTCCTTCGGCGGCTGCCCGTGCAGTGACATGGCTGCCAGGGCAACGACAACGCACACACCAGGAAAACTGAGGCCACGAGACATGACTCCACCTCCAGTGCTCAAATCAGATTTCTCGCAAAGGCGCAAAGGACGCAAAGAAATACACAATGCCCTCTTTGCGTCCTTTGCGCCTTTGCGATAAATATTTTGCTATTTACTCGACGCGAACTTCACCTCGCCATCGCAGCGTTCCACCAGGATCACGGCGATCGGGGTCCCAGGACCCGCATGGGGCGGGCGCGGTCGGACCTTCCAGGCAACCGTTAGCCGCCTGTCTTCGAGCTTGATGGAATCGAAACGAACGGTATCCGCCTTGGTCCCTGGTTCGCCGCGCACGGCCAAAATCATGTGCTTGCTCCAGTCGATCGCGTCCACGCGCAGGAGCGCGGCCAGCTCCGCCTCGATTTTCTTCTGGACGCCGGCGTCCTTCGCGGAATCTGCCTTGCTCGACAGAGCGACGAGCTGTTCGGCGCTGCGGATCACGTAGCCGCCGGGAGCCTCCAGCATGACCGGCCCGATGCTGACCTCACGCGTACTGTCGTGAGCGCTGGCGATGATTTTCAACTCCCTGGCTTCGTCCGCATGCACGGACGCAATGACGGCGCAGGCAAGCACACAGGAAGCGACGGCAAGTCGCGTACGGTAAATCATGAGTTCTCCTCCAAAGTCAAGAGCGCCACCCCGCCAAGGGCCGACGACGCTACGGTAATCGGACGCCGGCTTCGAAGCACCTTGGCAGGTATACGACTGGGGCGGGCCCAATCTAACACTCGATTGGTTCCGATCGCTATTATTTCTTCGGTTCGTAGATGACCCAAACCGCGGGGCGGTCGCTGAGCGCAGCGGCCTCTCGGGAGTGGGCGCGCGGGAACCAATCGCCGGCGTCGCCGTGCAGCATGAAGCCATGATTGGCGTGTTTGCCGTCGATCCAGAAGCGGACCGCGTGGGTGAAATCCCAGGTATTCACCTTGCCCTGGCTCGGTCCGTGGGCCAGGTAGATCGGCAGGAAATCAGGATCGTCGCCGTAGTACATGCCGCCGATGGCTTTCCAGAACTTGTCTTTGGCATATTCGTAGGCATTCACTTCGTATTCTTCCCAGGGCCGATTGCACGGCTCCACCACCCACATGTTGGGCTGGTCGGGATTGTGCTCCTTGACGAACTTGTCATGATTTCGAATAACGACAAGCTTGGCCGCGAGGATCGTGGAGCCCTTGGGGATGCTGGCGAGGTCCACGCGCATCAGCGGGCTGCGGTGGCGCATGAAGATCTCATGGCTGGCCTGCTTGCCGATGTTGTCGGTCCGTTCCAGTGTCATGCCGTCCGGCCCGTGGCTCGACCAGTAAGCGTCCTTCCAGCCCGCGTACACCTTGTCGGGATGGGCCGGATCGAAGCCCTTCTGGCCGTCGCGGAGAACGGCCAGTACCGCCGTGGGATGCTTCTTTTTCAGCTCGGCGTATTGCGTCCGCAGCTCGCCTTCGACCTGATCCAGCGTCTTCATCTCGGGTTTGGTCCAGCGCGCCTTGAGTTGCTTGCCAAGGTCGCGCACGCCGGTGACAACCATGTCGGCGCCGTGTACCGTGAACTTGGTGGTTTCCGTCGGCGTCGCCTCCTTGACGGTGGACAGGCGGATGTTGTCCACATAGATCGTTTCCCCCTCATGGGGCGCGTACATGAAGATCTCGAAGCGGACGACCTTGCCCTGCTTGGTGTTGATCGAGTAGTTGTTCGAGTCGTGGATGGTGCCGGTGACCGTGTTCTTGCCGGGCTTCAGGAATGCGGTCTTGGTCCAGCGGCTGACAGTGGGATCCCAGCCGCCGCCGCGCAGGCTCCCCTCTTGCAACACGGTGAAGCCGATGAGGCAGTGCCGGCTGGCCGTCACGTCCGCCCGAAAAGTCCAGTAGGGCATCCAATCCGCGGGCACGTCGGTGGTGGTGATGGTCGGCCAGCGTCCCCCGGCGAAGGTGAGCTTCAGGCTTTGCTTGCCGCGCGTGGCGTTCTCGGCGGATAGCTCGATCTTGACCGGAGGCTCCTTTTGCTTGACGTCGGGCAGCTTCAGGTTCGACCAGACTTTGAGATCGGCGGCCTTCTCGAAATCGAACAGCAGCGTTTCCTTGGCCGCTGGCTGGGCCAGGGCAGCGCCTCCTATCAACAGGCTCACGGCCAGCAGGACGCCGATCAGGGCTTTCAGGTAGGTCATTGACATGGCTTCACGCTCCTTGAAGATTTGCCCTCAGGGTTGGGACGAAGGGTTGGGACGGATAATGCGGATGAACCGGTTCGCCAAGTTCGGCGCGGCCGAAATGGCGTCGTGAATGCGCTGCGCCAGGCCCGCGTGGTTCTGGGGGTCCTGGGTACAGGAGATGATGCCTTCGTGCGGCTGACCTTGTCGATGAAGCCGGCTGAAATCGGGATGATTATGGGTAAGGACAGCACGTTGGCCAGCGATGGCATCCGCGAGAACTTCCGCATCAGCAATGCCCTGGCCAGCCCGACCCGCCTCCTGGACCGTCCGCACGTCGTGCCCGAGGCGGCGCAACTCCTCGACAACCGGCAGAGGGAAATCCTCATCCGCATAGAGCCTGGCCATGAATGGTTAATCCGCCTCGTTGTCGCGAATGTCCTCATCGATCTCGGCGGGATGCTCTCGGTAGTAATCCCAGACCGTGCGGAGGTCTTCGGGCGTCAGTCCCACGATGTTGCCCAGGATCTGCTCGTCCGCCGCACCCAGCCGGCGGGAATTCACCAGGCCCCAAACCGTGATTCGCGTGTTGCGAATGCAGGCCCTTCCACCGCATACGCCTGGCGTCTTCTGAACCCAGCTGCTGGTCGTCTTCAAATTGGTGGCCATCATGCGCACCTCCTTCGCCGGCATTATACCAAAGAGATGGCCGCCTCGGCACTGAACGCAAACGGTTCCGCTCCCGTGGCCCGGTAGCCGTTGCCCGCAATCGGTTCGACGAGCACGGAAATCTGCATGGTTGAACCTCCACCCATTTCGGCCCGCATTTATTCTACCGCATGAGCGGAGACAACGGGGCCTGGCAGTTTTCCACGCGCCGACACACCGCTGCAACCGGAAAAAGTGTTAGGAGGGTCCTGACGCCTTTTTCCCCTTCCGCAGCAAAAACGAGCTTTCTTAGCCCTGAAACTGCTGGCAACTCGAATGCTTTTCTCGCCCAAACAACCGGCCAAAGAACCCGATTCCGGCCCCGCACATGATGCACACGTTTTTCGACCGCCGTTCATTGATTATATATTGCTTTCTTTCTTCCTCTGCACGCCGCCGCGGTTCTTCTTCCTGGCGTTTCTTTGCCTCCTCTTCCCGATATTTTGCGGTTTCAACTTGCATTCGGGATAGCTCATCTTGCCACTTTTTCTCCTCGGCTTTAATTACATCGACGGCCTTCTTGATGGCAGAGCATCCGTTGCACTCTTTCTGCGCGATGACGTTTTCAACGTTCGTTATGAGTTTATCGAATTCTGATTTGAAATTTGGAAATCGCGGAGCGTGACCACGCAGAGGATCTCCAAAACGCCAATTCATGGCGAAGAGACGTGCGATTGAACCGGGAACATCGTAATAAAGTTAAAGTAGTTGTCCCAATGTTTCACTATCAATTGACTGGACCGATATTATTTGAAGGAGGATTTCCGAAGCTTTACGATAATCACGCATGGTCAACCTCCTTACAACATCCCGTAGAGCATTTCAATCTGACGTTTAGCTTGCAGTATGGCTGGTTTACCGCCACTCAGTTGCAGAGCTTTGTCAAGACAGTCCAATCCGGATTTCACCTTCGGTTTATTCATCCCGATCTGCCCGAGCTGTGAGAGGCACATCCCCTTGAAATACCATGCCAAGTGGTTCCCACCATCCAGTTCAATTGCCTTGTCAAAGTACGTCAGAGACTTTTCCGCGTTTTGCTGAGGGGCGATGCCCGGTATTTGCTTGCGCCATACCGATTCATCCATCTGATACAGTGCTAATCCGCAGGTAAGCCAGCCGGACGCTTCGCCAGGCAGGGCCTTGACCGTGATAAGGGAGCATTTGAAACTCTCTTCATATCGCCCGGCATCGGCAAGGTCTCCAGCGGCCTTGGCAAGGTTGTCCCAACCGTATTTCTTGACTAGGGCCGTTTCTTCATCAGACAGATCGACTTGCTGTTTCTGTTTCGGGGTAACACCTGGTTGCGGGTCCGCAGTCTCGTATGACGGAAATGAGGCCCGCGCGGGAGGCGCCGCCCTCGGGTTAGTTTGGGGAGCTACCGGTTGGGCTGTTGTCTGGTTCTGGGTCGCAAGTTTTTCGGGAAGATCGGTGGACGACGTTGCCGGCGTTGCAATGCTCATGAGCATTTGGACGGCCTGGCGAATGGGATTCGGAAGAGCAAGGAGTTCTGCTTCTGACATCCCCGGTCCGAGATGTTCTCTTAACCCCATGAACTGAATCATGATCTCCGTGGCAGCCTTTCCTTGACGCAGAAGTTCAACGCCACCGACGGGTTCGGGAGGCCTATTGAGCAGAAAGAATCCAGACCATGCACTACGGAGCATCATTCCGGCATACCACTTGAACAGATCATAGGTTTCCGGTGTATCATCGACCAACTTCACCGTCAACCGCTCGGGAGTGGGAAACCACCATGTGAGGATGAACGAGATGTTGGTCCGAATGGCATCGATTAGCTCGATGGCAAGTTGGTTGCCCGCTTTCCGATAGTACTCGGTGGCAAACGTACAGACCGCTGAGAGGTCGGCAATCTTCTGGTCCCGGTAAGAGGAATCCATGAGTCGATCGTTGTCAAGACCACCACGTTCGACTAAGACCTGCCAGCATGCCGGACAGTACCAATATTTGGATGCCGTTCCCCGAACCTTCACCCAGGACCATAGCCGGGCAAAAAAGCCAGCTTTTGCGTGGCATTGAGTACAGGTCGCTGAGAGGAACATGAAATGTACTCCAAAACCGCCTCACACCTTCAGTTTTTGGCTCGATACAGTTGATTGGTTTTCATGAACTTTCCAAATACTACGCGGTCGCCATCGGAGTGTCAACAAGAAAGGAAACACACCCCGTGAACGAGGTACGGTCTATCGGGGTGCTAGGCCTCGATGCCACCAACTGAAGAGATGAAGCCCCTCATGGCATTCTATACAAACCGCGCTCAGATCATCCAGCAGTTCATGCCCTACACGGTCGTATGTCTCGTGATGGGCCTGAACTGCGGGGCGCACCTCGCAATAGACGCAGACCCCGCCCGCCGCTTCAATTACTCTTCGACGCAGAGCCTGCCATTCAGGACTTGTGAGATACTGCCCATACCGCCGCCACCACTCAATCGACCGCCCCTGATTGAGTTGATTGGTCACGGCCGCGTTGATGGGACCGAAGACGGCGCGAAACCGTTGTTCCGCTTCATCGTTCCAAGGAGGAACACTTTCTGGCGGAACCCCATTAAGAACGCTGTAAGGCAACTCGCTACCCCAACGTCGCCCGCAGTCCGGGCATTGCGCGCGAAGGCGAATCCGGCCACGCTTGTCTACTTTGTGGCGAACCTCCCGACGAGGACATTTGCACGGCAGCGCCGTGGCAACAATCTCCTTGTGGCGATGGAAGTCATATGACGGTCTTGCGATGTCCATTGTGAAACACCCACAGACGGCCTAACGTGGATCAGGCCGCGCGTGTGCGCAGCCAGATCCGGTTGTCTGTTGATCTCTGAAGCCGCGCCTGTTGGCGTATCGGGTCTTACAAAGCTAGCGTTGCTTCTCCGCGGCAAAATAGGCCCGGTACTGCTGTTCGCGATCCATATGCACCAGCGGCGGCACCCGATCAACAGCATTGTCGCCGCCCACCAACTCGAACGAGATCCCCAACGGCGTGCGGCCGGGGCGCTTGAAGCGGCCGCCTTCGTAGTCGCCGCCCCAGTAGTCGCCGATCGCTATCATGTCGAAGCGCGTGAACGCTTTCTTCTGCGGATCGTAAGTCAGCACACCGCTGAGGCGAGAGTCATAGCCGCGCTGCGATTTTGCGGGGTCGGCGTCGGTTGTCAACAGGGCAGTCCCCTGCAAGCGCATCCGCAACGTCGGGGAAACCTGTTCGACGGTCAGCGTCAGCGTGCCGGTGCGTATCTGCTCGAGACTCCAGGAACCCGGCAAGCCGAAGGTGCCGTTGACCAGATGGTAGCGGAAGAGGCGTTTCTGGATGGCATCGGGGACGGGGAACGTGGCTCCCTTTTTTGGATCGGCCGGGATTAGCGATTTCCATTCCGCCTCGGTGAGCCAAACGTTGAAGTGCGCCGGCTCCGTGTAGATGGGATTCCAGTCGGGATAAAGGACCTTGTCCTTGAGGTCCGCCTTGGTGATCGTGGCGAGTTCGCCGCGCTCGTTCTTTTTCAGGTTGCGGGCAAAGGACCTCAGGATCAATCCTCCTACCGGCGGCGTGCAGCGGTCGGCCTCGGGCGGCTTGACTTCCTTGCCTGCAGGCAAAGCCTTGCGTTCTTCATCCGTCAGCAACTTCCAGTTCTTGAGGCCCGTGTTCAGCGCCTCGCGGGCGCCGCCGCCGCCGTTGCCGCCGGCGAGTTTCTTGCCGCTCGGCGTCGTGAGCACAAAGCAATTTCCGCCGCTGGGATGGCGATTCGCCTTGATGAAATCACCGTCCTGCCCATCGGTCTTGGCCAGCCAGTAGAGCATGTGACCGTTGATCGCCACCGCCACGCAATTCTCTTTCACCAGCGGTGCAACTTGATTGACGCCGAACCGGCCGTCTTGCACCCCCTGGTTTCAGCACGTCCCGAGCGGTTCGCCGGCCATGTACCAGAGCAACAGGGGCTTGCCTTCCTCGGCTGCCTTTTTCCGTGCCGCATAGATGTTGGAACTCGGCATCCAGGGCACCTGCATCCACTGCGAATCGTCAGGCCCCGGCGCGATGAGACGCTGGAGCTTCTCGAGCGAATCCGCCGCCGGCTTCTTCGTCGGTTGCGCCGCCGTTTGCTGGACGCCGACCATGAGGCCCACGACCAGCGCGAGCGACCTTTTGATCCGTTTGATTGCATTCATTGTCATCACTCCTTGTTATTTGATCTCTGGCGTGGCTACTTCGCGGGCGGAGCGAGGAGCTTGATCATCCCTTTGCCGAGGGCATCCCCGACGAGGAAGTAGGTTTCCGCGTTGCCGAACTCGTGGTGGCCGTGCGTGGGGTTCGGTGAGTCCTTGGGCAGCCGCACGAAATCGTGGGTCTCGACGAAGATCACGTTCCCCTTGAATTCCGGTCGGCTGGCCGCGTTGGCCTGTGCTTTCCGCAGGGCTGCCCACGCGCCCGGCGCTTGCACCCAGGGGCCCGTCAACTCGCCGATCACGACCGGCAACTTCGGGGCGTTGAGATCCTTGCGCACGTCCTTGATCAGGTTCACCAGGTTTTCCTCGTATTGCGGCACCGCGTTCTTCGGATCGACGCCGTCGTTCCAGCCGTGATACCAAACGAAGCCGGCGAGTTCATGCCCCTGGCCTTTGTAGCCTGGGAAATCCGTCTTGAGATTATCGAGAGCCTGGCGAACTTCCGCGAGCATCTTCTTGTAGTAGGCTCCGACTTCACCGCCCGAACGCGGCGGCCGGAAATCCTTGTAAAGACTCTTGCCGCCCCAGGCCGTCTTGATGAGCAGAACTTGACTGCGCACATGGTCACCAACGACATGGCCAAATTGCAACTCAGGGCCGAAATGGTGTTTGCCGCCGTAGATACTGAAGCCGATCGACAACGGCCCGGCGAGCAACGGCTGTTTCTCGCGCTGATAACGAACCCATACGTCGTTGCGAACCGTCCAGTCGCCCTTATCGTTCTTGAGATGCTTGAAGAGCGGGGCCTTGGCCGGGTCGTTTATCAAGGCATTCAGCGTTCCTTTGCCGTCGTTGTAGTTCTTGCCGTCGAGGTCAACGACCGCTTGCCCTTCCATGTTCGACTGCCCGGCCAGAATGAACACTTTGACAGGCTTCGGAGTGTCGCCTGCTTGGACAGCCGAGAATCTCAGAGCCAGTACACATAATGCTGTCGCGAATGTCGTGTTGTTCATGATTCATGCTTCCTGGTTGCGTCTGCCACTTGAAATAGGTTTTCCATTCGGCCTTCATTTGCCGTTTTGCTCGACCTCTTTGATCCGCGTTTCCAGAGCCCGGTCGCTGGCCATCGCGCCGGGGTTGCCAGTCCAGCGTCGCCTGATTGTCAACGCAATTTTCTCGACAAGCAAGCCCGATCCGGAGACAATCAAGAAATAACCCGCCAAGGCGATCCTTCCACTTTCTCAAACCAGGACGAGGCGATCGTGCGAAAACTCACTGTAATCCTCACAGCAGAAGCGACTGCTAAATAGGAGCACGATTATGCATGTCGTGAAAACGCTCATCCTCACGCTCGCGAGCATTGCCATTATTGCACCGATGAGCGTCGCGCAGCAGCAAGGCACTCCAGCGCCGCCGGTCAAGAAACCGATTTCGGAAAAAACGGCGCTGCCCGAAAGCTGGGACTACGCCCCATCCATGAAGAAGATCGCCGCCAAATTTCGTGGCAAGGAAGGCGTGGTCATTCATGTCGGCGGATCGATGACCATCGCGAATCCCTATGGAACCTGGGCACGCATTGGCAAAGGCAAGACGCCGGAGGACACCGCCGTCCTGAAATGGATGCACACCGATACGAAGGACAAACGCGACGGCTGGTGGCTGTGCCGAACCGAGGTCGTCGACTACCGGGCCTATACTGCCGAGAGCGGGCTCAAGTCGGCCATGCTGTTCGCCGGCGGCAAACGCGGCTTGCCTACGCTGGAAAAAATGCTCGACGAGTATCAGCCGCGCATGGTCACGATTGAGTGCGGCATCTACGACGTCGAGGACGGCGTCGCGCTTGACGACTATCGCAAGAACATGGCGAAGGCGCTCGACCTGATCCTCGACCGCGGCGCGATCCCCGTGCTCAACACCATCCCGCCGTTCAAAGCGCAACTCGAACGAACCAAGCAATTCAACGAAGCTCTGCGAAGCCTTGCGAAGGACCGAGGCATTCCGGTCCTTGATCTGGAACGTGAGGTCCTGAGCCGTCGCCCCGACGATTGGTTCGGCACTCTCGTGGACCGCATCCACCTCACCGCGAGCCAAGCGGGCGGAAGTCCCAGCGCCGAGCCAACGGCCGAGAACCTGCGCAAGAGCGGCTACCAGCTTCGCGGCTGGCTGACCGTGCAGAAGATCGCCGCGATCAAGCGGCGGGTGCTGGATTGAGAACAGGCGAAGTCACCGGAAGAACCCCTCGAACCGCCCATCTCAAGAACGACATTGCAGAAAATGACCGACGAGCAAATCAGTCCGCTGCGCGAACAAGTAAGGCGGCTTGAAGGCGCACTGCACGCGGTTGGTGCGGGCAGTAAATGAGCCCATGCCGAAACGCACGATGCTCTGAGACGTGTGACCTAAACACTCGGCTTTCCGGTGAGTCGCACGTAATATCCCTCACCCAACGTCGACTTCCCTTTGGGCCGTCTCCTGCTCATCATGGGCTTCGGTGTGCTCTTGTCTTTGTCGAGCACTTCAATCTCGCCACTCGCCTCCAGGTGAAGCAGAGCCTGTTTGTACGCAGATTGGCTTAGCAAATCAGTCGGGCGCACGACCCAGTCATTGAAAAATAGGTCTACGCATCGAGGACCCGTCACAAGCGCGTTGAGAATTTCTCTTTTCACATCAAAGTGAGGATCGAAGAGTGCGACATAATCCGTCCGCCCGGCTTGGACGAACTGCAAAGCGCCCTCACCTTCTTCCGAGTGACCGCGTTTCCACATGATGTCCTTCATGATCTTGAAGCCAAGCTTGTGATTGGTCGCGTGAATCAGATAGTGACTGGTCTTCTGCTTTTCTTCGGATTCGACCCGGAATGGGATTGAAAATTCAACGCGCATATCTTTGCGCAACGCGAGCCGATAACACTCCAAGATCAGTAGTTCTCGTTTATCAGCCTCGTCCGTTGTCTGCAAGGCACTGAAAAGTTCTTCCGCCCGCTGCCTTGAGCCGAGCAGTTCCACTAACACGTCGCTGAGCTTGTCCAACCCGGCGATTCTGCGCACGCCGTCGATGTTGAAGAAAATAAACGCTTCAGACGATTTGCACGCCATCACGGCTTTGATGGTTTCGAAGGACGTGCCCGAGACTCCACACGGATCAACGAACAAGAACGTAGGCGGTAGATTGCCGTTGGATTGTTTCAACAGCTTTTTCACTCCGTCGGCGAAAGTGCAGCAGTCGGTGTTTGGCTGGCGGATATGTGGGTTGGCCTTCCCGAAATCCACGACGGCTTTCTGCAGGGGCAGATACAGAATTGGATCGACCTCGATGAAAACTGCCGAGACCTTCTTGGAGAAGGTGTCGTTGGAAGCGATAAGCTTGAGCGCCCGAAGAGGAGAGCCGTCGAAAACCTCTCCCGTGTCGGCTTTCGTATATGTTCCGCGCCCAGCAAAGCCATCAACGTACTGAAGGTCCTTATTCGCCGTCCCGACAATCCGAAAATATGGCGTAAGGTAGGTAGCGAGAATCTCGTGTTTGACCTGCGTCTGCGCGCGGTAGTCGTCAAAGTGTTCTCGGTCGTTGTCTCTCCCCATGGTTTCCTCATTTCACCGCCAACTGCGCGAAGTCGTCAATCAAGTTCAAGCGAATTCGCTGCGAAGGCGCGGATGCACTCACTCGCTCAGGAAGGCCGTTATACGTTTGTCCCGCGAGCGTTCGCCCCGCCTGTTTCTTCCGCACGCCACCCCATTGTTTGAAGAAGAACGGAATGCTGGCGGCGTGGCACTGGTCGCGAACGCTGAGTACCCATTCAGGTTGCATCGTGCGGGCGCCGGGACCGCTCTCCCCGCCGACAATGACCCAGTTGATTCCTTTAAGGTTCAATGTGCCGAGATCTTCCAGCAAAGGTTCGACTGAAAGAAAGCGAACAGTCGCCGGTGCACGCCGTAGATTTTCAATCCGTGGTAGACCGTGGCGTTGATTCTCGACACTCACCCCCCACCATATGTGCGGTAAGTTGGCGGCAAATCGAAGACTCCCTCGAAGTAGATCCCGCAGTCGCACCGACCGCTTCGTCAAAACCTGAAACGTGTGCCAGGTTGCCAACTCCATGACGCGGGCAACGTCGCGAATGTAGTCGTCTGGCACGTCCTCATGGAAAAGGTCGCTCATGCTATTGACGAAAATCATGCGCGAGCTGGCCCAACGTAGAGGCTCGCGAAGTTTTTCGGGCACCAGGCGCAGGTCGAAGCCTTGCTCATAGGGGTGGCCGGGCACGCCGCGAAATCGTTCTGCAAAAGTTTCGGCATAGCAATGAGCGCATCCGGGGCTAATTTTGGTGCAACCGCGGACCGGATTCCAAGTCGCATCGGTCCATTCGATGGAGGAATGCTCGCTCATCTACGCTCCCGAAAATTAATGAACATGCGTTCATTATAGTAAGAAGCCCGGTATACTCCAACACAAATATCGTTGATTTCTATGAGCGCGTAAAGTGCAAAGGATCACGCCGATGCCGCCTGCTCGCGCAACCTGCCATAATGCGCCGCGCAGCGGTCCCTCCAGGCTTGCTGTTCCGCTGGGCTGGCGTTGTTGCCGGGCCAGAGCAGCGGTTCGCGGTCGGGGAGCCAGTAGCGGAAGGGTGTGCTGCGGTAGCCGGTGCCGGAGCAGCAGATCAGTCCTTGCTGGGTGGCGCGTTTCAACCAGCGCAACAACGTCGAGCGGTCCGGCGCGCCTTCCTCGACGGGCCAGCGCTGCAACATGTCCTGCTGGGTCAGCTTCTCGGTGGCGTTGGCCAGGACCTCGTGCACCTCGGGCCAGGTCTGCACGACGGGGGTGCCGACGGCGTCGGTGCGCACCAGGTAGTCGGTCCCGTCGCCATTGAGTTCGATGATGAGGTGGCGCGGCGTTTCGACGTAGCGTGAGTAGGCGCAGATGCGGCGGCGCCGGTCGCGGCTGCGCAGGCGGCGACAGCAACTCATCTCCATGACGATGTCCGCGAAACCCGACAGGGCGCCGGAGCCGCGCGCGGTCTGGCCGTCGCCGCGTTTGTCCTTGGCGGGATGGTGCACGAGCCACACGGCGGGGCCAAGGTTCGCCAGAGCCTGGAGCGGCAGCAAGCAGTCGAGCAACTTCGGAGCGCAGGATTCGGCATAACCGGGGAGCAACGCGGCCAGAGCGTCGATCACCACCAGGTCCAGGGCTTCCTGGCGATGCAGTGCTTCCAGGCTGGCGATCAGGGAAAACCATTGGGCGTCGGTTGGACGAGCGCCTTGGAAAGGGCGACACAGGAACTGGACGTTCTGCCCAAGGGCGAGTTGCCGGCAGCGTGCGGCCCAGTCGGATTCAGCTTCTTCGGAGACAACGATGGCCCGGCCTGGCGCAACTGCCAAGCCCGCCAGCTGTCCACCCTGGGCCAATCGGCCCAACAGGTGGGACGTGCAAGTGGCAGATGGAATCATTACGTCCATGCGCCTGGCGTAAATCACGTAACATCAGTGTTCGGGTCGCCATGCTACCCCAATGCGAAGCCAGCCATTGCAGAAGAATTGCAGAAGTCCAAACACCTGTTTTCGTAACGTCTATTTGGATATGAAGTTACGAAGCTGGGGTACTAGGATTCGAACCTAGACAAACTGATCCAGAGTCAGTTGTGCTACCGTTACACTATACCCCAATTTTGCTTCATCTTACCTGTGCTGGCGGCAAAATACAAGGCTTGCCCGGAAACGAGAAAAACCCAGGCAGGCTGCTTCAGCCTACCTGGGTTTCGCCCCCGACTCCTGAAAATTCTCAGCCGGCGAACAAGGCGTTGATCGGGCGGCCGCCGAGGCCGGCGATGGCGAACGGGCGGCCGATGGCGTCGCGGACCTGCGGAATCAAGTTGTCCGGGGCAACGATGCCCAGGCCGCGGTAGATCGTGGCGAAGACGTCGCCGATGTTGACTTTGTCGCGGGCCACGTCCATGCCGTCGGCCGTCGTGGCGCCGTAGGCCTGGCCGCCGCGGATGAGACCGCCGCCGACCACGACCGACCAGCTCCGGGCCCAGTGATCGCGGCCGTTGTTCTGGTTGATGCGCGGGGTGCGGCCGAACTCGCCCATCCACACGATGACCGTGCTCTCCAGCATGCGGCGTTCCGCGAGTTCCGACACCAGCGTGCCCATGGCGTTGTCGAGCGTCGGCTGCAAGCGGGTGCTGTGGGCGTCGAAGGTCTGGTTGTGGGTGTCCCAGCCGCCGAGGTTGATTTCGACCGCGGAGACGCCGGCTTCGACGAGTCGGCGTGCCATGATGGCGGAGCGGCCGAAGTTGTTGTTGCCGTAGGCGTCGAGCGTGGTTTTCTTTTCGTCCTTCAGATCGAAGACCTTGCCTTCCTTGGAGGCGACGAGACTGAAGCCCTTGTAGTAGATGTCGCGGTGCGCCTTGGAGGCATCGGCGAACTTGGCGCGCTCGCGCAGCTTGGCGTCGCGCTCGCTCTGGCTGGTGTAGGCCATGTTGGCGCCGACGTGCGGCACGCGGCCGTACATGAACTGATCTTCGAGTTCATAGAAGAGGCGCTGACGACGGCGGACGCGGTCTTCGAGGTCGGTGCCCTGGCCGAGCGATTGCGGGGCGCGGATGTTTTCCGGCGGCGTGCCGGGGTTCTGGACGGTGAAGGGGGCGTAATTCATGCCGAGGAAGCCCGGGCCGTCCGCAGCGCCGCCGACGGAGATGTAGTTGGGCAGCGAGATATCTCGGTAGTTGGCGAGCTTGGGGACCTCGTGAGCGGCAACCGCACCGATCGACGGGAACGCGATCGCGGGGTTCGGAGTGTACGAGGTGTGCATCAACTGCCGGCCGCGATTGTGATCGCCTTCGGAGGTCTGCAGGGAACGAACGATGGAGAGGTGGCGCATCTGCTGAGCGACCTTGGGCATGTGCTGCGAGATGCGGACGCCGGGAGCGGTGGTCTGGATTTCGGTGAACGGACCGCCGGTGGCGGCGCCGGGCTTGAGGTCCCAGATGTCGATGGAAGCGGGGCCGCCGCCCATCCACAGGATGATGACGCTCTTGTTGGCCTGGCGCAGTTGCTGGGCGTTCGCATGAATGGTGCGGGCGAACTCAATGCCCGGCAATGCCAGGGCCGAATAGGCCGCCACGTGCTTGAGAAAATGCCGACGATCCATGAAACACCCGCTTTCTTGTGATGTGCCCCCATCCAGACTGACGGATCTGGATGACCAGTAATAGTTTTGACGATTTCAACGGCCGTGTCAAGCCGGCGCCGCAATCTTTTTTACCTTTAATATCTCCCCTTTGACGGCAGCGGAATGAAAAAAGTTCCGAAAAACCGCACCGGTGCAGTTTCACCGACCCGCGCAGCCTCGCCCATTCTTCTTCGCCGCCGGGCGGAGAATTCGACGATTACATAACTAATTGCATTGTATCACGTTACGACCGGCACCTGGGGCCTTCTAGCGTCGACTACCCCTTCCACCACTGTGGGTCCGATAGGAATGATCGGATCAGGGATTATCATACGCTGACGGCAATACTGGCAGCTGATACGGTTGCAAAGCACTTCCATCTCGTCAAACAGAAGCCAGGCGGACCGTTCGTCCGTCTCACATTTAATGAAGCGGGCCTTGGCGTTTGCCTCGCGCTCGGCGTTGCTGGGATGATCCTCCCATAGGGCCGACGCTTCGTCTTCGTCCGCAACGAACACCGTGGCCAAGCGCCGATCACCGGCCAGCGGTTCGTCTCGACCGGCCAACTCCATGGCGGCTCGCTGGTGGTAGAACAGGTCGGACGAGTAAAGCTGCTGTTCGCTTGCCCGCTTCAGTTCGTGAATCGCTTGCTGCCAGCAACGTTGGCCGACGTCGCAGCGTGCGAAGGCGTGGATCGGCGCGTCGCTGCCGGTCAGACGGACCGCAACGAGGTCGGCGTGCAGCTCCTCCTGTCGGCGCAACGCCTGGCGTGCGAGAAAGACGCATCGCCACATCGCGCCAAGCAGTTTGCGCACGCACCATCGAACGCCGAGCAAGCCCCAACGGTCGCGGTGTGAGAGGTAGGCGACGATCAACGCCGCTGCCTGGACGCCGAAGGCGAGCCTGGTGGTTCGCTGGGTGAAGTGGCCGAACTCGTGGGCCAGGATCGCTTTGAACTGGGTGAGGTTGAGGCAATTAACCAAACCCAGCCCGAGCCGCAGGTTCTTGCGCGTCGGCATAAGGACATCACGCAGCGACGACGCCTCCGGAATCGCCGCGGCGTTGACGTGATGATCGACGTAAACATGCCGCGGCGGCTCGACGCCGACGTCCTTGCACAACTGATCGATGAACGCGAACAGCCGCGGATGCTCGTGCTCGAAGATCTCGATCCCCTCCGGCTTGTACGCCAGGCGACATTTTCCCAGCGCGCGCACCAGGTCGAACAACACGACGCCGATCGGCAGCGCCAGGACAAGGGAACCGATCTTGACGGCAAGCCAGAGCGGTTCATCCCAAGGCAGATAGAACACGGCCCATGCCGTCCAAGTAAGGAAGAGCAAGTTGTAACTGATCAAGCCGACGTAGAGCGTGAAGAACGCCGTGAGAGCGACGAGCAGCACCAGGGCACGAATCCGGAACGCCGAGGTCGGCACCGTCAGGTCGGCCGGCACGTCGGCGGGATTCGGCGGATAAAGCGATGTCGCCATGAGCACAATCTTACCGAATCTCACGCAAAGGCGCAAAGGCGCAAAGGCGCAAAGCAGAGAGATGCCGAAAATGTGCGAATGGCCAGCTTTGCGCCTTTGCGCCTTTGCGTGAGACATCATTGCGAATCGGCCCGCCTGCCGATAAATTGGTGGTATCTCTCCGAGGTGTCTTCGAAGTGCCATCTTCACCCGACATGCTGACCGCAGCGCTGGAGATCAACCGCCGGCATGCGCGCCTGGCCGTCACCTGGTTCGCCGTCGATCCGGTCCAGGTCGAGCGTGTGCTGCGCGCGGCCCAGGAACGCGTGGGGCGCGGCGAGGCATCCGATTTTCTGGGTGCCTTGCAGGACGCGCGCGTGCTCACGGGCGAGCAGGCGCAGCGCTTGCGGACCGCGAACCCGCCGACGGAGGATTTCGTCATCGGCGCGGGGGAGCCGGACACGGACAAGGACCCGGTGACGAAGCTCGATGCTGTCGATGGCGCCGAGGGCCTGACGCAGATGAGTCATTACCGCATCCTGCGCAAGCTCGGCCAGGGGGGCATGGGGGCGGTCTATCTCGCCTTCGACGCGAAGGAGAATCGCCAGGTCGCGCTCAAGGTGCTCGCCGCCGACCAGGCGCCCAAGCAGAACGTGCTGCGGCGTTTCCAGCTCGAAGGCCAAAACGGCGCCCTGCTCGTGCATCCCAATATCATTCGCAGCTATCACCACGGCCAGGATGCGGCGACGAACCTGCATTACATCGTGCTCGAGTACGTCGATGGCCGCACGGCCCATGACCTGCTCGAGCGCACGGGCAAGTTGCGCGTCGGCGATGCGGTACACATAATCCTTGACATCGCCCGCGCCCTCGAACATGCGCACAAGAACCAGATCATCCATCGCGACATCAAGCCGGCCAATATCCTCGTCACCGCGTCGGGGCTCGCCAAGCTGTCCGACCTCGGCCTGGCCAAACGCCGGGACGACTCCGCCAATCTCACCAACGCCAGCCAGGGCATCGGCACCCCTTATTACATGCCCTACGAGCAGGCGATGAACGCCAAGCGCGCCGACGAACGCAGCGACATCTATGCTCTGGGCGCGACCCTTTATCACCTGCTGACCGGCGAGGTCCCATTTCCCGGCGAATCTGCCGTCGAGATCGTTGAAAAGAAAGGCGTTGGCGTCTATCCGCCGGCCCACACGCTCAACCCGGACGTTCCCGAAAAGCTCGACGCGATCCTCGCCCACATGATGGCCCGCGATCCGCACGATCGCTATCAGACCGCCAGCGAGGTGATCGTCGATCTGGATCGCGCACAGCTTGCCGCCGCCATTCCGAGCTTTGTCAATGTCGACACCGCCCTGGAAGATCCCGTCATCATGCAACGGCTCACGACGCCCGTGCAACCGACGCAGGCCGACATGAACCTGCATCCGCCGGCCGTCAAGGACGCCCCCGATCAGCTCTGGTATCTGAAATATCGCGACCAGCGCGGCAACCTGTGCAAGGCGAAAGCGACGACCGCGGAGATCCTCGATCGGCTCAAGAAGGGCACGATCCCGCTGCACACCGAGGCCTCCCGTTCGCCGCAGGGGAAGTTCAAGGCCCTGGAGCGCTATCCCGAGTTCCAGCAAATCACCGCGATCGCCCCGGTGGCGAAGAAGGTCGAACGCCGAGCGGAGCCGAAACCGACCGTCTCAAACACCGGCTGGCAACCGTGGTTGCTGCTCGCGGCCGCCGCGGCGCTCGGCATCGGCGTCATCGTGATCCTGCTCGTGACGCTCGTCGTTTACATCAACTCCTGAGCAAAGCGACGTCAGTGATTTTACTTAAACAAAAAAAATAAAACTCTTGCATTCGTCAACTTTGCCGCGTACGATCGTCGTTGTTTTACGGAGTTTCGTGGTCTCACGTCTTCTGACGCGCTGGAGAGATCGATGAAGTCGTCCTATTTTCGCCTGGCGTTTGCGGTGGCCTGCACGGGAATCCTCGTCAACGCGGCCGCGGCGCAGACGGTGCAGTTCGAGACGTCGTCGCTGCTGGTCAACGGCACGTCGATGACCGTGAACGTGATTATCACGTCGGCGCCGAGCACGCCGGTCACGGTCCAGATCGGCACTCTCGACGGCACCGCGTTCTCGCCCGGCGATTATACCGCCGCCTCGGGTACCCTTGTCTTCCCGGCCGGCAGCATCAGCCCGCAATCCTTCACCGTCGCCGGCATCAACAC
>JACQFG010000308.1 GCA_016200155.1 Planctomycetota bacterium
CGGAGTACCTCACCTGCGGGCTTGGTGGGTTTATTGCGGCTTCCCATTTTGCCTCGGCGCGGGTATCCTACCTGGGTCGGGCTTGACCACGCATTCGTGAACCTCTATAAGCCTGCCCGCGTGCGCAAGCCGCGCACTGCTGCCAAGGAGGATGGTCCATGCGAACCCGTGCCGCTCTGCTCGGTGTGATGCTCTCGATGTGCGTGGGGCTTTCGTTCCTTTGCGGCCAGACGTCGCAGCCGGCGTTCGGCGAACGCGAGGTCAAGTCGCAGCCGTCGGAGCTCGACAAGGGCAAGTACGTCTGGGCCATGGACGTTCGCTTCAAGGACCCGCGCATCATCACGATCAAGCTGCCCACGCGCGGCGAGCGGATCTGCTGGTATCTGTGGTATCAAGTCATCAATCGTTCGCCGGACGGCAAGCCGCAGGAGATCGCCCCGTCCTTCGAAATCGTCACGCTGGACAACCCCGGCCTGTATCGCGACGAGATCCTGATCACGGCCGAGGAGGCGATCAAGAAGCTCGAGGACAAGGCGAACTATCAGGACATCAAGAACACGGTGCTGATCTCGAAGTTTGCGATCCCGCCGTCGAAGCCGGAGGCGTTTCCGAAGGCGGTCACCGGCGTCGCCATCTGGGATGCGGGCCCGGCCGACCCGAAGAAGCGCGACCCGAAGTTCAAGGAGCTGAGCGACACCACGCGTTTCAGCATCTTCATCCGCGGCATGTCGAACGGCTTCGTCGAGGTCGATGCCCCGGCGCCGGGATTGCCGCCGATCACACAGTACAAGACGCTGCAGCTCAACTTCAAGCGCAAGGGCGATCGCTTCTCGACCGATTCGCGCGACATCGAATTTGTTTCGCCGGCCCAGTGGATTTATCGCTCGGCGGGTCGTACAATCACGTTTGACAAGAAGGACGAAGAGAAGGACAAGAAACCCTGAGGTCTCACCATGGCTCATAAGAAAGGTCAAGGCTCTACCCGCAACGGCCGCGATTCGAATTCGCAGCGCCTTGGCATCAAGGCGTACGGCGGGCAGCTCGTCAAACCCGGCAGCATCATCGTGCGCCAGCGCGGCACCAAGTTTCATCCCGGCCGCAACGTCGGCATCGGCCGCGATCACACCCTCTTCGCCCTCGCCGCAGGCATCGTCACCTTCGAGACCGGCGGCAAACGAATTAGTGTGACCGCCCCGCCCGCGAAGAAGACCTGACCCCTCTCCTCGTTTAGCGCCCGCGCGGCGCCGGGTTTCGCGCGGCCGCTAACCGAGGAACGCATCCACCGCCTTGCGTATCTCCCGTATGTGCGCCGGCCCCGTCCCGCAGCATCCTCCCACCATCAATGCCCCCGCCTGCAACAATGCCGGCACACCCGCCGCCAACGCTTCCGCTGTGTGCGTGTACTTCCCTGTCGGCATCGGCGTCCCCGCATTCGGCTTGACCAGGATCGGCAAATCGCACACCGCTCGATACCGCCGCACGATCTCCGCCACCTCATCCACGCCGATCGCCTTGCCACAGTTCACGCCCAGCACCGCCGCACCACACTCGTTGGCGGCGCGGGCACAATCCTCCGGCGTGGTTTTGTCGAACGTGGTTAACCCCGTTTGCGTCCGCTGAAACGTGAACGACACCAGCAATGGCAAACTCACCGCCCGACAGCGATCCGCGAACCACTTCAACGCCTCGAACGATGTCCACGTCTCCAGCAGCACGCCCTCGACGCCGACGCATTCGCTCACGACCTGATCGACGAGTGCCGGCGTGCATCCCTGGATCGGCCCAACGTCCGCCAGCACGAAACGCGGCGTCGCTTCCCGGGCCAGCCGGATCGCCGCTTGCCAGATCGCGTGATGCTGCTGTTCGAGGCCGCCGCGAGTCAGCGCGACCGGGTTCGCCTGGAACGTGTTCGTCAGCAGGACATCGGCCCCCGCGTCAACGTAGCTGCGATGGATCGAGCGAATGAGGTCCGGATCGGTCAGGTTGAACCGCTCATTGAAGTGGATCGAGGCCGGCTGCGTCAAACGGATGATCTCGGTCCCCATCGCGCCGTCCATGACGAGGACCGTGCCGGAACGCAGAGCTGTGAGGAAGTCGTTCATGGGAATGGCTTGTTCGTCGAATTTTCGTGGTGCGGGCGGCTCGCCTGCACATATCGCTCGTCGACTGAAGGGACGTGCAGGCGAGCCGCCCGCACCACGAAAATTCGCGTATCCCGTTATGAATCACCATCCCGGCCATTGTGCACACGACCTGGCCCGACGCGCAAGCGAGGGAGGTTGATCATCTCTCGCTTGCACGTCGGGCTCAACTCATCGTTCGACAAACGAATCGAACACGCGGACCTTTTTCCAGTTGTCCTTGTTCTCGTCGATGAACTGCTGGTGCCGCTTCGCGTCCTGATATTTGTCGTGGGCCGCCTGGTCCTTGAAGACGATGTGCAGGGCGACGTCGAACTGCAGGTCGTTGACCTCGCGCTTCAGCGCTTCTGCGAGCGTGCCGGCCGCGAAGAACACTTCGCCCTCGTGGCCGCTCAGGTACTTCTTGCAGGCGTCCACGAGCTTCTTCTTGTTCGCGGGGGAGTTGTCCTTGAGCGAGAAATAGACATCGTGCGAGAGCATGGCACTTCCTTTCGGCTGAGCGTTGGTCGCCGGAACGCCGTGCAGAATGACGACGGCGGCCAGCGCGGCAACAGCGATCGAGGCAAACATTACGGTGCGACGCATGAGGGAACCTCCAGATTTTGCCGCTTGCGGCTTAGCGTTCGCATGACGCCACGCGAACGCTAAGCCGCAAGCGGCACCTAAAGTTTATGCGCCGTCAACTGCAACGCAAACGTCTGGGCATCGCGAAAGCAGCGGCCGGCCGGATCGTAGACGCGCCGCACGGCCTGCAGTTGCCCGTCGTCGATCGCGTACTCGCCGTAGGACCAGAGGTCGCGCTGCGTCGCCGTGCCCGCGCAGATGACGGGAAACGACGCGCCGGTCGGCTGCTGAAAGTAGTACGGTGAATGGCGATGCCCGTGCAGCCACAGGTTGACGCCGCCGGCATGAGCGACACCGAGCAGCGCATTCAGATCGCGCAACCCGTGGCGAAACGATTCGGGACGCCCGCTGGACAGGCAGATCGGATAGTGAACGACAAGAATCCTCAGCCCCGGCCCGAGCTCGGCGAGGAGTTGTTTCAAGCGTTGCAGTTGTTCGGCGCCGACGGAGCCGGCAGCGTCCCAGGGCCAGCGATTGCCGGTCGCCGCGTTGACGCCGATGAGCCAGGCCGGGCCGACTTGCTGGGCGAACGGATAGCGATGGTCACCGATGCGCCGGCCTTCCTGCCACGGCGCGAAGTGACGCTCGAACGCCCCGGAGCGCGCGGCACGGAGCGTACAGTAATCGTGATTGCCCGGCACCGCCAGGCCCGGCATCCGGCCGACCTGCAACGCTTCCGCCGCCCGCCGAACTTCCGCGTCGAAGCCGAGCGTGGTCGCATCGCCGGAGAAGATGAGGTGATCGATGCAGCGCTCCTGGACATCGCTCATCATGCGTTCGACGATCTCGTCGGCCAGGCCGAACTTGTGTCGGCGTCGAAAGCGGTGATTCAGCCACGAGGTCAAGCGTTTGGAGAACCAGTCGCGCAAAGTCCAGTCGAGTCCGGACGCGCTGAGATGGATATCGCTGAAATGAGCCAGCCGAATCATGCGTGCCTCGAGGAGCCAGGGGGTGCCTTCGTGGCATACCATTCCAATGGTGTGGTATCATCGGTGGCATCATCCTCCACACCATTGGAATGGTATGCCACAGGCTCGCACCGGAAATCGTGGGCACCCCCCAATGCCAATCGTTGATGACATTGTACGCATCGTTCCTACAATACCGGCAATTCATCATCATCGAATCGACAAGGATTTTCACGATGCCGAAGATCACGTTCGTCACGGAGAAAAAGGAAATCGAGGTGCCTGCCGGGTCGAACCTGCGCGACGAATCGCGCAAGGCCGGCGTCGAATTGCACCCGTGGATCTTCAAGTATCCCGGCCTGAATTGCATGGGCAACGGGATCTGCGCCACTTGCCGGGTCCTCGTCAAACAGGGGATGGACAACCTCAGCAAGAAGGGCATCGTCGAAAAGCTCAGCCTGAACACCATTCACGCCTTCGAATCGATCGGCCACGAGGACGAGATGCGCCTGGCCTGCCAGTGCACCGTCAACGGCGATTGCACGATCGAGACGAAGCCGCCGATGAACATCAGCGGCGAGACGTTCTGGCAGAAGCCCTATCCGAATAGATAGCGGTTTAGCCGCAACGCCGAAGGCGTGCGCGAGGCGGCAGCCCGCGCACGCCTTCGGCGTTGCGGCCAAACCTGGCCTTGCAAATTCCCGCGCACTCTCGTAATCTTGCGGCCGTGCTTGGAGAGCGTCGGCAGCGTCAGGACGACGCGCGGCGCCGGTCCTTCCGCGTTCGAACCAATCTTTCCGCTTGCAAAGCAAGGATGCTTGCATGTCGCGATTCCTCTCGCTTTTCGCTGTACTCGTCATCGTCGTTGCCAGCGTCGGCAGCCCGCCGGACGATCCGAAATTCAACAACGTCGTCAGCGTGCAGGCAGCGATGGCGCGCGCCCGCACGCTGCTGATCGAGAACGAGGCGGGCAAGGCCGTCGATGTGCTCGAAGAACAGCTCGTGAAGGTCAACGGCAACCCGCAGTACCTCGCGCTGCTGCGCGAGGCGTATCGGGCGTACATCCGCGACCTGTACCTTGCCGGCCGGCCCGACACGGCGCGGCGCTACCTGGAGCGCCTGGTCATCCTCGAACCGGCCGCCGCCAACGATCCCGCGTTGAAGCCCGCCGTCGATGCGCCGCCGCACAAGTTCGTGCGCGAGCCGGTCGCGCCGCCGAAGAAGCAGGCGCTGCCGGCGTGGAAGCTGCCTGATCTGTTTGCGAAGAAAGAAGAGCCCAAGACGACCGAAGCGCCCAAAGCGACGATCCGCCTGCTCGGCGACGGGGCGGCCACGGAGGACCCGTTCGATCGCAAGAACGAGCGGGCCATGCCGGTCGCCGCGGTCAACAAGAGCGCCCAGGCCCGCGAGCACTTGACGCGCGGGGCCGACGAGTTCAAGCTCAAGCGCTATCCAGCGGCCCGCGTTTGCTTCGAGCAAGCGTATCAGGCCGATCCGAACACGCTGGACCTGTGCCGGGAGCAATGGGCGTATTGCATCATGGCGAAGGTCGTCGATGCAATGGACCAGCCCGGCGCCTTGCCTGCCCAGGGGCCGATGCTGCAGAAGGAGATCGAGGCCGCGATCCAGATGGCGCCGACGAAGATGCTGGCGACCGGGCAGAAGCTGCTGCAGGCGATCGAAGCCCGCGCTGGCTTGCCGCTCGGCGGGACTTCGAAAGTTCGGCACATCGGCGCCAACAAGGAAGGCTGGCAGGTGACCAAGACGCAGTACTTCCTGATCTTCCACAAGCAGGACAACGATTTCGCCGAGCGGGTCGCGAAGATCGCCGAATCGACGCGGACGACGATGTATCGCAAGTGGTTCATGTCGGAAGGGGTCGACTGGGAGCCGGTGTGCGAGTTGATCCTGCACCCGACGAGTGCCGAGTACACGCACATGACTGGGGTGCCCGGGGAGTCGCCGGGGCATTCGCGGATCGAATGCGATGCGATGGGTCGGGTGATCTCGCGCCGGCTGGACCTGCGGCAAGATGCGAGCGGGATGATGGAGGCGGTGTTGCCGCACGAGACGACACACGTGGTGCTGGCGGGGATGTTCGGCTCCGCGCACGTGCCGCGCTGGGCCGACGAGGGGATCGCGGTGCTGTCGGAGCCGAACGAGAAGGTCGAGCACCATCGCCGCAACTTGCTGAAGCATCACAAGGACGGCCAGCTCTTCGGCTTGAAGGAATTGATGGAGCTGAAGGACTATCCGCCGCCGCGCCGCGTCGGCGCGTTCTATGCCCAGAGCGTGGTGCTCGTCGAGTTCCTGACGCAGCAGCGGGGCGCCAAAGTGTTCACCGATTTCGTCAAGGACGGCATCCGCCAGGGCTACGACATGGCGCTGCAACGGCACTACAACATGACCTTCACGCAACTCGACCAGACCTGGCAGCGGCAGGTCATCGGCAATCCGGTGCGGCTGACGGGCTCGAAGTGACACTCCCAAACGGCGGCGCCGGACTGTAGCCGCAGGCTTCAGCCTGCGGCCGTCGGTCCTGGACCAACGCCGCAGGCTAAAGCCTGCGGCTACCACAAGCGGCCAAATCGATGTACGCAAACCGCTCCTCGCGCAGCACGCGCTCGCCGCGCTCGAATGCGATCGGCGTCTTGAATGCGGGGCCGGCGTAGACGAAGGTGTGGAACTCGCCGTTCTCGCCGCACGGATCGACGTTCGCCGGCAAATCGCGCAACAACGCCTCGTCAAACTCACGTCCGGCGAAATCAGCCGACAATGCTTGCGTATCGACACAGCAGAGCACCGCGCGAAAGCCGAGCGCGATGAACTCGCGCGCCAGTTCTGAGGTGGGCCGCTGCCAGAGCGGGAAGACGCACGCCTTCGTGCCGAACAGGCGTTCCTCGCGGTAGCGCCGCACGTCCTCGAGAAACAAATCGCCGCAGATCACCGCTTCGATGCCCTGCGCTTGCGCCGCGGTCCAGGCGTCCTTCATCGCTTGCTCGTAAATCGCGTTGCTGCACGGATGCGGAATCTCGACGATCGAGAGCGGCACGCCGAGGCTGTCCGCTTGTTGCCGCAACAGGTCGACGCGCACGCCGTGTATGGAGATGCGAGCGAACTCGCGCGTCACCGTGGTCAAAAGGGCGGCGACGTCGAACGCCTGGCGCGCCTGCCAGTAGGCGAGCATGCAGTCCTTGCCGCCGCTCCAGGAGATGATGGCTTTGGGTTTCATTTTCGTTCGCCGATCCATATAGCCCGCCATTTATGGCGGGTGTGACGACCGCCCGCCATGAATGGCGGGCTATATGAACGCAGGTTGCGCGGCCGGAAGAGTTTCACATCCGACAAGTTGTCTTTCCGCAAAAATTATCATTTCGAGAATATCCCCACCAGGGTGCGTTTGTACAATACGTCCGGCGGGCACGACGCCTTGAAACGGAACGGACGACCTCCGACGCGGGAGCGCGCCGGCATTTCACGCATAATCGTCACCACCGGTACGCCCACGCGCCGGGACTTTCCGCACAGGCAGCAAAGTCGGCATAGCCCGATTTGCTTGCGCACCCGGCATGAGCTATGGTTTCGGCAGAATCGGTACAACACTGATTCCCGATAATAGCAAACCCACGGTGACGTGGGGACGCAAAGCCATGGGCCAACATGCCGCTCCCCCGCAGCAGGCATGGTGGTCGCCAGGTTGCCGAAGGAATCACTCCCATGAATTGGTCGCGCTTTCTGCCGTGGCGCTGGCGCCGCGGCATGACGGCATCTGCGCGCCGTCAGCCTAAGTCCAAGACTCTCACCATCGAGACGCTCGAAGATCGCGTCGTGCCCTCGGCGTTCGACACGCTCTATCAATCGTGGCGGCTCCAGCGCTTCAAGGTCGACGACATGGCGGTCGCCAACGTCGTGCGCCCCACCGCTGCGACGCAAGCCGCCGTCCCCACCAACGCCAGCTTCGGCTCCATGATCGGCCTGCCCAGCGTCTTCACCAACACGACCTACCGCGGCGAAGGCTACAGCGTCGCCGTCATCGACACCGGCATCGATTACAACAACCCGGCGCTCGGCGGCGGCTTCGGCGCCGGGCATCGCGTCGTCGCCGGCTGGGACTTCGTCAACAACGACGCCGACCCCATGGACGACAACGGCCACGGCACCCACGTCGCCGGCATCATCGGCAGCTCCGATGCCACCTACTCCGGCATTGCGCCCAACGTCAATCTCATCGCGCTCAAAGTGCTCGACTCCGCAGGCTCCGGGTCGTTCGGCAACGTCCAGGCAGCACTCGACTGGATCGTCGCCAACCGCGCCAAGTACAACATCGTCGCCCTCAACCTCTCGCTCGGCTCGGGCAACTACACCGTCAACCCCTACACGTTCCTCGACGCCGACTTCACCAACCTCAAGAACAACGGCGTCTTCCTGTCGGTCGCCGCGGGCAACAGCTTCTACACCAACGGCAGCGCCGTCGGGCTGGACTATCCCGCCATCGATCCGCTCGTCGTCTCCGTCGGCGCGGTCTACGACGGCAACTTCGGCGCCGTCGCCTGGGCCTCCGGCGCCCGCGACAACACCACCGCCGTCGATCGCGTCGCCAGCTTCTCGCAGCGCGGCAGCGCCCTCAGCATCATGGCCCCCGTCGCCATGATCACCAGCACCTACCTGCACAACGCCTGGCAGTCGATGGCCGGCACCTCGATGGCTTCCCCCGTCGCCGCCGGCGCCGCCGTCATCCTCCACCAAGCGATGGACGCACGCTCCCTGACCGCCAATCAGGACTCCATCCTCGCCCTCATGAAGAGGACCGGCGTCAACGTCATCGACGGCGACGATGAAAACGACAACGTCACCAACACCGGCATGACCTTCAAACGCCTCGACCTCGGCGCCGCCGTCGCCGCGCTCGGCGCCCCCGCGAACTCCGCCCCCGTCCTGGCGCCGATCGCCAGCCAAAAGGTCGCCCCCGGCTCGTCGATCCAGGTTACGCTCAGCGCCACCGACCCGAACGGCGACGCGATCACGTTCTCCGCCGCCATGCTCGGCTCGTCGAGTTCGCAGGCCTATCAGCTCAAGACGCAGCTCGGCCTGCAATTTGCCGGCTCATACTACACCAACACGTGGAGCCAGAACGAGAAGTGGCTGACCAGCGTCAGCGGCAACTGGTACTGCATCCTGCCCAACGGCGAGCTGCGCCACTGGGCCGGCGACATGACCGCCACACTACTGCCCGCCAACCTCGTCGCCACGCTCGAGACGCGCTTCTACACCGACCCGAGCCTGCTCTGGAACGCCCAGCCCGCCGCGGCGACGCCGACGGTTAGCGTCTCCGGAAACCAGCTCACGATTCAGGCGCCGGCCGACGCCAGCGGCGATTTCCAGGTCCAGGTCACCGCCAGCGACGGCAAACTCTCCACCACGCAAACCTTCACCGTCAGCGTCAAGAACAACACCGCCCCCGTGCTCAACGCTCTCGCCGCGCGCTCGATACTCACCCTGCGCAGCACGACCGTCACCCTCGGCGCCAGCGACGCCCAGAACGACCCGATCAGCTACAGCGTCAAGATCGTCGGCGCCTTCACCACGGCCCCGGCCTCACTCGTGCTCACCGGCAACCAACTGACGATCCACTCCGCGCCCGATTTCGTCGGCGGGTTCGACATCCAGGTCAGCGCCTCCGACGGCTCACTTGCCGGCACGACCACGCTGCACGTCGACGTCGCCGCCTCCGCCGTCGTCAATCGCTTCTCCGCCGACTTCAACGGCGACGGCATCAAGGACACCGCCTTCTTCAACCAGGACGGCTCGTGGTGGGTCAGCCTCAACAAGTCCGACGGCTCTTACGTCAATCAGAACTGGGTCAACTGGTCCGCCGCCCGCAACTGGGCTCTCGTCCAGGTCGGCGATGTCACCGGCGACGGCAAGGCCGACCTCATCGGCTTCTACAACGACGGCGCCTGGTACGTCGGCCGATCCACCGGCGCCGCCTTCACCAACCTCTACTGGACCCAGTGGCACGCCGCCAGCAACTGGCGCTACTTCCAGATCGGCGATTTCAACGGCGACGGCAAGACCGACATCGTCGGCATGTACAACAACGGCGAATGGTACGTCGGCTACTCCACCGGCGCCGCCTGCAACGTCGCCTACTACGCCGACTGGAACTCCGCCCAGGGCTGGAACTACCTCGGCGTCGGCGATTTCAACGGCGACGGCAAGACCGACATCATCGGCCTCAACTCGCGCGGCGGCGTCTGGGTCGGCGCCTCCACTGGCGCGCCCACCTACCCCAAACTCTGGACCCAGTGGAACGCCTCCACCAGCTGGTCCAGCTTCTCCATCGGCGACGTCAACAACGACGGCAAACTCGACTTCTTCGCCCAGGACGCCGACGGCAAATGGTTCGTCGCCTACTCCACCGGCTCCAGCTTCAGCACCCAGCTCTGGACCTCCGCCTCCCCGCCCAGCGACAAGTCGACCAAATAGTCGTAGGGCAAGCGGCTCGCTTGCCGCCGCCAAGCCTGGCAAGCTAGCCGCTTGCCCTACCCTCTACCGCGCCTCGAAATCGGGACGTTATTTCGCTGGGGTTACTAGGCGAGCTTTCCAGCCTGACGGGGCCCGCGCCTTCCGTCAGGCTGGAAAGCCCTGCTTCAACTTCTGACCCTATCCGTGCGATCCGTGAACCGGCCGGAATATCCGCTTGACACCGACCGCCCGCTCGCTTCCAATAGGAGTGGAATTATGCTGACCGGCGCTTGCATATGCAACCGGCGACCCGGATTATGCTGACCGGCGCGGCGAATTATGCTGACCGGCGCTTGCAAACGCTGACCGGCGCCGGTCAGCATAATAACATGGTTCGGCGGTGTGCGAGAATCGCAAGCTGTGCAAAGGAAGGGTACCATGACACGTTCGATGTTGGGCTTGCTGACCTTGTGCTTGTCGGCGGGGTTTGCCTTGGGCCAAGAGCCGATCGTTGATACTATTGTCGAATTGAAGGTGACACCGGAGAGAGGCAAATTAAAGGAAGGCTTGGCGTGGGATAAACCGATTGTCATCCACTCGCAGGACGAGGCGGCCAAGCTTTTTGACAAGGCGGCGCTCGCGACGATCACCAAGAAGGTCGATTTCAAAAAACAGATCGTGCTCGTCTTTGCGTGGGACGGCTCCGGCGACGACAAACTCGAGTACAAGATCCTCGAATCGCGCCCCGAGCAGGTTTCATTCTCCCTGCAACCGGGCGCCAGTAAAAACGATGTCCCGCACAGCCGCGTGTTCGCTCTGCGCTCCAATGTGAAATGGAGCGTGAAGGCGCCCAAGTAAGTCGCCCAGCGCCGGCGCTGCGGAAGAAACTGCCAGCGGTCTGACCGCCCGTATCGATGGCCGCTAGGCCGAACCAAAAGTTGCACCTGACTGCGGCGGCATGACGTGAAATCAGGGTTCAAAGTCTCACCAGCCGCCGCAGCAGGTGAACATGTCGTTAGGCGAGTGGAGGTGTCGATGCGCCGTGTCGTGATAATCTCGGTCGGTGCGCTGCTCTTTACCGTTGGCCTATGCGCAGGTTTCTTGGTGTGCCAGCACGGGATCTTTGACCGGCATGGCGCGCCTGGCGGTCTGGCCGATCCGAAGGCTGCGGAGGAGCCCTCCGTGACGCATAAGCGGAAGTCCAGCCCCACCCGGGAAGCTGACCAACAGTCGCTACGGGGGCTGTGGGTCCTTGAGCGCAAGCCGGGGTCGTCACCGAAAATCCTCTTGATCGCGGACGGCTACTTGAACATCCGCGACTTCGGTGACGATATCTCCTACGCAGCGACGTCCGGCCTCGGCATCCGGCTGGAGGAACGTGACGGTCAGCGGCTCATCCTTTACTCGGACGAAGGCGTCGTGCTGTTCCGGTATCGGTTGGAGGGTGACACCCTGGAGTTGGAAGACCGCCCGATGGACCGGCCTGCGGGCTGGGAACTGGACCATCCACGCCGGTGGGTGCTGACGGGCAAGTGGCTCCTGCTGAAACCCAGCAAAGACGCCTAAAAAGTCGCTGAACTTGACCGGGGC
>JACQFG010000300.1 GCA_016200155.1 Planctomycetota bacterium
ACGAGGAAGCCGTCCGCGACGCTACCACCGGCGACGTCGTGCTCGTCCGCATTCGCCCATCGCGCAAACAGCATGAACGCGGGCCCAAGGGGGACATCGTCAAGGTCCTCGAACGGGCCACCAGCCAGTTCGTCGGCACCTACTTCACGCGCGACGGCCTCTTCTACGTGCGCGTCGACGGGTCGGTCTTTTCGCACAGCGTTCTCGTCGGCGATCCGAGCGCGAAGGGGGCCAAGCCCAATGACAAGGTCGTCGTCGAGATGGTGCGGTTTCCCACGGCCGACGAACGCGGCGAGGCCGTCGTCACCGAGGTGCTCGGGCCGCATGGCAAGGTCGGCGTCGATATGCTCTCCGTCATCCGCGCCATGGGATTGCCGGACGCCTTTCCCGAGGACGTGCTCGAAGAGGCCCGGCAAGTCGGCGCCCGCTTCAAGGAGGAGATCCCCGAAGGCCGCGAAGATTTCACCGACTGGCTGACCATCACGATCGACCCGATCGACGCCAAGGATTTCGATGACGCGATCTCGCTGACCATCGATCCCAAGAGCAAGCACTGGCTGCTCGGCGTTCACATCGCCGACGTGTCGCACTTCGCCCCGCCCGGCAGTGCCCTCGATCGCGAGGCGCGCAAGCGCGGCACCAGCGTCTACCTGCCGCAGCGCGTCATCCCGATGTTTCCGGAGATCATCTCCAACAGCCTGGCGAGCTTGCAGCAGGGCCGACTCCGTTTCGTGAAGAGCGCGATCATGGAGATGACGCCGACCGGCCAGAAGGTTGACGTGCGCCTCACCAACGCCGCCATCAAGGTAGGCCGGCGTTTCACGTACGAGGAAGTCTCGGCCATCATCGCACGGGCCGAGGACAAGCCGGCCGATCAGGAACCGCCCGACGTCAATCCGGAGATCCTGGCGCTACTTCTCCGTGTGCGCGACCTGGCGGCGATCCTGCACAAGCGCCGCGTCAAGCGCGGCTCGCTCGAGCTGATGATGCCGGAGATCGCGCTGGAGTATGACGACCACGGCAAGGTCAGCGGGGCTCACTTCCGCAAGCACGATGTCAGCCACACGATGGTCGAGGAGTGCATGCTGGCGGCGAACGAGGCGGTCGCGGAGCATCTCGATCGCCGCGACATCTATTTCCTGCGCCGCGTTCATCCCGCGCCGGAGCCGACGAAGCTGCACAAGTTTGCGGAGTTCGCACGCATTCTGGGTTACAAGATCACCAGCGTGACCGATCGCTTCACGCTGCAGCGCATCCTCAAGCAGTCGGCGGGCAAGCCGGAGATGCACGCGGTCCATTACGCCTTGCTGCGCAGCCTGAAGCAGGCGACCTACAGCCCGGTGAAGGAAGATCACTATGCCCTGGCGAGCGAGAACTATTGCCATTTCACCTCGCCGATCCGGCGCTATCCGGACCTGCAGGTTCATCGATTGCTCGAACAGCTCTTCAAGCGCGGCCGGGCGAGCAGCAAGCTCGATGAGCTGATGGCGCTCGGCGAACATTGCAGCAAGACGGAGCGCCGCGCGGAGACGGCCGAGCGCGAGCTGGTCAAGCACAAGCTGCTTGTACACATGAACGAGCGGATCGGCACCGACCTGCCGGCGATCATCACCGGCGTCGCGGACTACGGCTTCTTCGCCCAGGCCGAGACGCTGCCGGTCGAGGGCCTGGTGCACATCAGCACGTTGCCGGACGACTATTACTATTTCGAAGAGATGTCGCACAGCCTGATCGGGCAGCGCACGAAGCGCAAGTTCCGGCTCGGCGACAAGGTGGAGGTGACGGTGGTGCGCGTCGATCTGCAGCGGCGGCAGCTCGACCTTCGGCTCAAGGGCACCGGCCCGCGATTGCCGGACGTGAAACGGCGAAGGGGAAACGAATTCGTTTAGCGCCCGCGGGGCGCCATGCGGGCGCTAAACGAAGAGAAGCGAATTACTTGCTGTCCTTCAGCAGCCTCGCCAGCATCCGCTCCAGGGCGGGGCCGCGAGCGCGGAACGACACCACGCGGCCTTCGCGATCGACCAGCACCGGGTACGGAATAGCTTGCACCTTGTGCAGGTCGGCGAGCTTGCGGCTATCTTCGATATTGATGCACGGCCAGGGCATCTTGCGCCCTTCCATGAATTTGGTCAGTTTTTCTTCATCGCCCGGCCGATCGAGGCTGATGCCGATGATGTCGAAGCCCTTGCCGTGATATTTGGCGTAGGCCTTTTCCATGTTGGGCAGTTCGGCGATGCACGGTCCGCACCAGGTGGCCCAGAAATCGACGAGGACGACCTTGCCCTTCATCTTGGTGAGGTCGAAATCCTTGCCCGCGGTGGTCTTGCCGGTGATCTCGATCGGTTTGCCCAGTTTGTCGAGGCCCTTCAGGGCGTTCTCGAACTGGCGCGTGACGCCGGTCGCGATCTGCTGATTCTTGGCAGCGGAGAATTGCTTGATGGCTTCCTTGTAGAGGTCACGGGCGAGGTCGAGGTTTTCGAATTCCGCCTCCATGCCGAGCGACAGGGTGATCTGGAAGTCGCCGGCGTTGAGGTCGCCGTCCTTGTTGACGAGGTGCTTGTTGACGTCTTCGACGAGCTTCTTGCGCTGGGCCGGGCTGAGGTCGGCGAATTTGCTGATCGAGAATTTGAGTTCCGCCAGTTTGGCCTGGCCGGCATCGGGAGCGCCGATGACAAGGGCGAACTTGCCGGTCTGATTCGCGACAAAGGTGGTGGCGACGATGCGATAGGTGCCGGACTTGGCGGCCTTGTGAATGATGCGGGCGTTGAGGCCGCCGCCGCCGTCGTCGTCCTGTTCGAGGGTGTTGCCGTCGGCGTCTTCGAGGAAGAGATAGGGATCGAACTTGGCATCGTCGCCCGTGCCCTTGTGGTCGATGCGGTAGAGCTTGCCCGCTACGAGCTGCACCGTGAAGACCTTGTAGTGGAAACGGGTGAGCGCTTTCGGATCGTCAGCGGTGAACTCGGTGGTGTAGTCGAGCTTGCCGTCCTTGAGCTTCAGGTCGATGGTCTTGCCGGTGAACTTGCTGGCGGTGCTGGCCTTCTTTTTCTCTTCCTTTTTCACGTCATTGGCGCCGACGTCGATGCCGGCAACGAGCAGACAGGCGAGGACGGCAAACGCTGCCGATCGCCAGGGGTTGCGAAGATTGAACATAAGGACTCCTCAAAAGGTGATGGAAACGAAGTTGTTCATTTGCCCGTGTTTTTGGCTTTCGTGCCTTCGAGCTGGACGGTAATTTCGAGCGTGAAACGCCCGACCTGATTCCTCGGCAACGTCGTGGCAATGATGCGGTAAGTACCCGTCGCGGTCGCGGTGTAGGTGATCCGCGCGTCGAGCTTGCCGCCGCTATCGTCGTCGGTGGCGAGGGGGGCGCCGGCGGGGCTTTCGAGCACCAAGTAGGGATCGAACTCGGGGTTCTTGCCGGCATCGCGGTGGTCGAGGCGATAGGTCTTGCCTTTCTCGAGCTTGACCGTGAACAGCTTGTAATAATGGCTATAGTTGGTCGGATCGCTCTCCGTGAGGTCGCCGGTGTAGGTCGCGCTGCCGTCCTTGATGGTCAGTTCGATCGGCTTGCCCTGGAATCGGCTGCCGGCCTGGAGCGTTGACTTGCCGGTGACCTCCGCGATGGCAAGGTTGAACTTGCCGGCCCTTCGGTCGAAGCTGGTGACGATGATCTTGTACTCGCCCCCTTTAGCCGCCTTGTAGACGATGCGCGCATCGAGCGTGCTGAGGTCGGCGTCATCGTTGAACGCGACCTCCTCGCCGGCGGCGTTCTCCAGGCGAAGATAGGCGTCGAAGTCCTTGCTCTTGAGGTCGAACTGATAGGTGATGCCGGCCGCGAGTTCGATCGGCACGATCCGGCGCGGCGACTGCGTCAGTTTCGTGTCCTTGGGGTCGCCGGCCTTGAGTTCATCATTCTTGCTTTGAATCGGGATCAGCTTGGTCGGGCCATCCGCCTTCTTCTCTTCCTTCTTCTTGGGCGCGTCCTCTTTTTTCTTCTGGGCGTCAGAGCCTGAAGTGTAAGCGATGGAATTCACGTTCGCTAACGCTTCAGGCTCTGACCGGCTGCGTTCGAGGCGCGATTGCGGATCGACCTTTTTCTTCTCGGCCTCGGGAACAACCTCGAGGCTGAACTTGCCCGTCTCCTTGGCCTTGAGGCTGGTGGCGATGATGCGATAGTTGCCGGTGGCGGCGGCCTTGTGGATGATGCGCGCGTTGAAGCCGCCGCCGGAATCGTCATCCTGGGCAAGAACGTTGCCGAGCGGATCTTCGAGGAAGAGAAAAGCATCGAAATCGTCGCTGCGATGATCGATGCGATAGGTCTTGCCTGCCTCAAACTTGACCGTGAGCACGCTGTAGTAGTGATCCCTGGTGACGGGGGACTTGTCGTTGAGTTCGCCGGCGACGCTCGCCTTGCCGTCCTTGAACTTCAGCTCCGTCGGCTTGGCGGCAAACATGCTCACCGTCGTGCCGGCGGGAGCTTCGACCACCGTGAGCGTGAACTTGCCCGGCTTGCCGTCGAGGCAGGTCGCGATGATGCGATACTCGCCGGACTTCGTGATCGCATACACGATGCGCGAATCGAACGAGCCGGCCATGAAGTCGTCGTTGATCGCCAGCTCCTTGCCGGCCGAGTCTTCGAGCCGCAGCACGGCGTCGAAGTCGGTGCTCTTCAGGTCGATCTGATATTTCTTGCCCTCGCTCAGCTTGATCTTGTAGACCTTGCGCGGCGACTTGGTCAGGTCCTTGTGCGTGTCCCTTTCATCGTTTTCGGTGAGCTGATCGCTTTTGTTCAGGAGCTGCTTCGCGGGTTCCTTCTTCTTGTCGTCCGTCTTCGTGCCTTTCGCGGCGGCGAAAGGGCTCGACAGGAACATGCTGACGGTAAACAGGAGGCAGATTGCCAGGCAGCCGATGCGACGTTGGAACATGGCGCGACTCCTTGGTGCGACACGCGGATTTTACGAGAGGGTCAGTAGGAAATAATGTACGACGGGACGGAGCGGAACACAATCAAGAAACAGCGAAATGAGTGATTTTCCGCCGTGTCGCCGCTTGCGGCTTAGCGTTCGCGTGGCGCCACGCGAACGCTAAGCCGCAAGCGGCGACACGGCGGAA
>JACQFG010000301.1 GCA_016200155.1 Planctomycetota bacterium
CAGCAACACCGACAACGGCAGCAAGCATCCCTTCAGCGGCACCTGGAAAGCCACCGGGAATTCCATGTACATGGAGCTGCACGCCAAGTATTATGAGTTTCGCGGCATCCTTGCCGGCAACATCCTCGCGGGCGATTCGGCCAACACCGCCGGCCTGCGCTGGAAGACGAGCTTTCGCCGCGCCGGCTTCGCAAAGTGAGCAGCCATGATGCACCGTTCGATCTTCGCGTTGACTGTCTTCCTTCTCTTGAGCGGCGCGGGCGTCGCTGCGCCCGCGCGCCCCCTGTATGAACCGGCGCTGCCGCCTCCCCCGCCTCCGCCGCCGCGCATCATCAATCTGGCCGGCACCGCCTGGGTCGGCAAGTACAACGCCATCAATCGCATCTTCGTCTTTGAATCCGACGGCACGCTCAGCTACAAGTCCCCGGCGGGCAAAGCGGCCCCCTTCAAGAACCGCGGCTCCTGGCGGATGGAAGGCAACGTCCTCATCTTCGAGCATTTCGTCAACCCCAACACCAAGCTCATGCATTTCCGCGGCACCATCCGCGACGACAACTCCATCGTCGGTGAAGCCAACTACTTGCTTCTCAAGCGCACCGAAGCCCAAACTCTGCAGCGCACAACGCCCTGACTCGTGCGATCCTGCCACTCGCCAATGAGCACACCGATCTTACAATGATCCTGCACTGCAACTGCGTAAATTATCAATACTCCTCTTCGCTTTGCGTTCGCGTGGCGCCATGCGGGCGCTAAACGAAGAGGGACAAGGAGCCTCTCATGGCCACCGCCACCGCGTCGGCAACGATGAAGAAGATGTACATCGACGGCCAATGGTGCGCCGCAGCCGACGGCAAGACCGTCGGCGTCGTCAACCCCGCCACCGAGGAGGTCATCGTCGAGATGGCGCTCGGCAGCCGCGCCGACGTCAAGCGCGCCATCGAGGCCGCCGGCAAGGCGATGCCCGCGTGGATGAAGCTGACCGCGTTCGATCGCGCCAAGGTCCTGAAGAAGACCGCCGACCTGATGCGCGACCGCGCCGATCAGATCGCCCGCACGCTCACCATGGAGCAAGGCAAGCCGCTCGCCGAATCGAAGGCGGAGATCCTGCACTCGGCCGACACCTTCGAATGGTTCGCCGAGGAAGGCAAGCGCGCCTACGGCCAGCTCATCCCGAACTCGGTTCCCGGCAAGAAGCATGTGACGCTCAAGCATCCGGTCGGCGTCGTCGGCGCGATCAGCCCGTGGAACTTCCCGATCACGCTGCAATCGCGCAAGATCGCCCCTGGCCTCGCCGCCGGCTGCACCATCGTCTGCAAGCCCGCGACCGGCACGCCGCTCAGCCTCGTCCAGGTGTTCGAGTGCATGATCGACGCCGGCCTGCCCGCGGGCGTCGCTAATCTCGTGCTCGGCCCGGCCCAGGACGTTGCCGACGAGTTTCTCGAAAACCCGATCGTCCGCAAGATCAGCTTCACCGGCTCGACGGAAGTCGGCAAGCAACTCATGCGTGGCGCCGCCGACCAGGTCAAGCGCATCAGCCTGGAGCTGGGCGGCCATGCGCCGTTCATCGTCTTTCCCGATGCCGACCCCGAAGTCGGCGCCAAGCTCGCCGTCACCGGCAAGTTCCGCAACAACGGCCAGGTCTGCATCGCTCCGAGCCGCTTTTACGTTCATCAAGACGTGCAAAAGAAATTCACCGAGGCGACTGTCGAATTCGCCAAGCAGCTAAAGCTCGGCAACGGCCTCGACGCCGGCACCGAGATCGGCCCCATGTTCGAAAAGCGAGCGATGGACGGCACCATCAGCCTCATCGAGGACGCCAAGAAGTGCGGCGCGAAGCTCCTCACCGGCGGCAAACGCTCCGACAAGTTCGCCAAGGGCTACTTCTTCGAGCCGACGATCCTCAGCGACCTGCCGTTGAACGCCCGCATCATGACCGAGGAGCCGTTTGCCCCGGTGATGCCGTTGCTTCCGTTCAAGAACCTCGACGATGTCATCAAGGCCGCCAACAACACGCGCTACGGCCTGGCAGCGTATGTGTTCACCAACGATCTCAGCACCGCCTGGAAGATGGCCGAGGGACTGGAAGCGGGCATCATCGGCATCAACGACCCGGTCCCCGCGGCGCCGCAGTGCCCCTTCGGCGGCATGAAGGAATCCGGCTACGGCCGCGAGCTGGGGCACGAGGGTCTGGAGGCGTACCTCGAGACGAAGTACGTGAGCTTCAAGCTGCGTGATTGACTCGATTAGCGACGCTTCGCAGAAGCGTCCTCGCACCCGGAGGATTTTCTCATGTCGTGTATCGGACGTTGTCTGCCCGTAATCGCCGCGCTCGCGTTCCTAGGTGACCCAGCGCCGGCGCAGGACAAGAAGCCGCCCGTCATCGGCGAAATGATCGTTCAGACCATCCCCAAGCGCCACTACGTCTACGGGGCCATCGACACCGATTTCAAGAGCATGGGCAAACCGGTGGGCGAAACGATCGGCTCAATCATCAAGAACGTCACTGACAACAAGCTGGCGCTCGTCGGTCCCGTCATGCACTTCTACTATGGTGCTCCCCATACCAAACCCGACAAGCCGTTCAAGATGGAGACCGGGTTCTTCGTGCAGGGTGGCTCCAAGGGCATCGGTGACTTCAAAGTCCGCGAGTTGCCGGAATTCAAATGTGCAACCATCCTTTACGTCGGCCCGGGCGCCAAGATCGGGGAGGCATGGGTCAAGCTCTACAGCTCCGTGAAAGACAACGAACTGAAGACGACCGGCGAGGAGCGAGAACTGTACCTCTATTACGAAGGCCCGGATTCGGTAAACAACATTGTGCAAGTGATGGTGGGAGTGAAGTAATCCATGAAAGACATCACCTACGCCGCTCCGAAAACGATTGCCGAGGCGACCGGCCTCCTGAACGACAAGGGGGACCGGGCGCGCATCCTCGCCGGCGGGACGGATATCATCGTGCAGGTGCGCGAAGGCCGGCGCGATATCGATGCCCTTGTCGATGTCAAGCACATTGCCGAGGTCAACGAGCTGACCTGCGACGCGAAGGGGCTCGTCATCGGCGCCGCGGTGCCGTGCTGCGTCATCTACGAGAACAAGGCGATCGCGAAGGCGTACCCGGGCCTGATGGACGCCGTCACGCTGATCGGCGGCATCCAGATCCAGAGCCGGGCAAGCCTGGGCGGCAATCTTTGCAACGCGTCGCCGGCGGCCGACTCGATCCCGGTGCTGATCGCACTGGAAGGCACGTGCGAGATCGCGGGGCCGAAGGGCAATCGCAGCGTGCCGGTCGAGCAATTCTGCACCGCACCGGGCAAGACCGTCCTGGGCCGCGGCGAGTTCCTGGTGCGTTTCCGCTTCCCGCCGCCGAAGCCGCATTCCGGAGCCGCGTACCTGCGTTTCATTCCGCGCAACGAGATGGACATCGCGGTCGTCGGCGCCGGCGTGGCGGTGCAGCTCGACGGCTCGAAGTGTAAGTCCGCTCGCATCGCGCTCGCCGCCGTCGCGCCGACGCCGCTGTTAGTTGCGGATGCCGGCGCTGCCCTCGTCGGCACGACGCTGGACGACGCAGCCATCGCCAAGGCCGCAGCGATTGCGCAGGCCGCCGCGAAGCCGATCAGCGACATGCGCGGCGATGCGGACTACCGACGGCATCTCGTCGGCGTCCTCGTGAAGCGGTCGCTGGCGATCGCTATCGACCGCGCCAAGCCGTAGTCATTCACCTGTCCCCGTTTAGCGCCCGCGCCGTCCAGTGGGTCGCGCGGGCGCTAAACGAAGAGGGAATACTCGTGACGAAGAAACTCCACATCGCCTGCAAAATCAACGGCCAACCCGCCGAGTTCCTCGCCGAGCCGCGCAACAGCCTGCTCGAAGCCCTGCGCGACGAGGTGAAGCTGACCGGCGCCAAGGAAGGCTGCAACAACGGCAACTGCGGGGCGTGCAACGTCATCCTCGACGGCCGGCTCGTCAACAGTTGCCTGGTGATGGCCGCCGAGGTCGAGGGCAAGTCGATCACCACGATCGAAGGCGTCGCGACCAAAGACGGCCTGCACCCCTTGCAGCAATGTTTTCTCGAAGGGGCCGCCCTGCAGTGCGGCATCTGCACCCCCGGCTTCATCGTCGCCGCCAAGGCCCTTTTGGAGAAGAACCCGCACCCCACCGAGCACGACGCCCGCCACTTCCTCGCCGGCAACCTGTGCCGCTGCACCGGCTACGACAAGATCATCCGCGCGGTGCTCGAAGCGGCGGGAAAATAAGGCCGTCGGGCTGAACGAGCGTTACTTCGCCCGCCGCTTGAGCCAGGCTCGCGCTTCGCCCGGCGTTTCGAAATACTCTCCCGACACCGCTGCCAGCTGCCAGCGAATGAACTGCAGCCGGTTCTGATCGTTGGCGTCGGGCGAATCGTCGAGCAGCTCCATCAGCGCAACCAGGCGCCCGATCCCTTTGGTCTTTTCGCGTGGGCCCAAATTCATGTAGGCGCGGCAGGCCAGCGTAACATAGTACGGATCAAGGCCGCCGATCTTGAACCCGACGGGCGCCGCCTCCGCGACCATGGGTTCGAGGATGGCTTTCGCCCCTTCGTTATCTCCGCTGTGAATCAACGCCCGGGCAGCCATGTAGCGCGCGAAAATGTTCTGGTCCGCGCCAAGCTTTCGCAGCGACGCAAGCGCCTGCTTGGACGGCACGAGACTCAACACGTAGGCAGCATATCCGCCGCGCGGCCCGCCCAGCTCGCATTCCTTGATCAAATGGGCAACCAGCTCCTTGTCGTCCAGGTCCACTTTCTGGTCGCGGTGGTATCCCGTGAACGTCCGCGGCAAATCTTTCTCGGCAATCGCAATCCACTCCTGGTGCAACGCATGAACGGCCAATCCGCGCAAATGAGGATCGGGATCTTTGCAGAGCCGTTTGAAGAGCCGTGCTGTCTCCTCGTGGACGTCTCGACCGGCGGACTGAAACCCGATCCCGCGAATGACTTCCTCGCGAATGCGCGGGTCCGCCGAATTCAGGCGCTTTTCGAAGAACGGAATCCTGGCGGCCAGCCCGGGATAAGCCGCCGCCTTGATCGGGCCTTCCGGCTTGGCGCCATCGCCGCCGACGAGAAACGCGATCGCCATGAGGGAATGGATCATGACCTCTCCTTTGCCGCTGGAACCGGTACACGTGCCGGCGCTGGAACGAGTCTCACCATCCTAAAGACGAACTCCCCTGGCCGCAAGTCGGATTCGCGCCATGGCGGTTCGAGCGCGCACGAAGTTGAAAAGAAGGTGAGCGGCTCGTTGAGATTTCTGGTCTCACCCGCGTGGAGGGATCGCTAGAATTATACCAAACGCCTGGAAAACCCCTCACCGCATTGACCTGCCCCGGCGTTTGCGAGACGCGTAAGACTGACAACACGTACTCAAGGAAGCATTGTCATGATCGTCGTATGGCTTGGCTGGGGACCGCTGGCCCTGGTGGTTTTGTTTCCGCCGTTGCTATTGGTAAGTTTTCTGATTGGTTACAATCCAATGATTGCGATCGTTGCCGCAGCAGCAAGCTTACTTCTCGGTGGAATTCTGTGCTGGTTTCTCGGGAGAAAATTGAATCGCGGTTCAGGCTACCACACGTTGTACTTCATTCCACTGGAGAAATGGGGAGTGATATTCATTCTCTTGGGCGTTAATGCGCTTGGTTGCCTAGCAGTTCTATTTTTGGCGGCAGGCGTCTTCTGGATATTGAAAGCATCGCGAGCAATGTGATAACAACGACGTCCTTAGGCATCGATTCGTGTACTTCAAGCTACAGGCGGATTTTCTCGATGCACAGATTTGCCGCAGGAAAAGGATGACGCGGATGTGAAATGATCACGACGACGACTCCGGCCGTGCACCGCAAATCCATGCAAACACGACCAACCTTGGCAAATTCGCACTCATCGGGGCAGCCTCGGGCGCCTTTCTTGGTGCATCCTCCGTTTGCTTGTCGGTGCCTTCCGACTTTACTTTTTTTCCTTACTTTGACCTCTTTC
>JACQFG010000302.1 GCA_016200155.1 Planctomycetota bacterium
CGTTCGGAAATGTTCAAATTCGCCATGACCTTCAAACGGGAGATCATCGGCAGTGCCAGATGCTTCGGCGGCGGTGACATTTCATACAACGCGCCGTCCACACGATAACGGATCTTAAATTCATCTTCGAACGGCTCGAAGTGGATGTCGCTGGCCCGGTCCTTGATCGCCAGCAGCATGACCATGTTGAGCAGCTTGCGCACGGGGGCGGCGTCCGATTCCTCGATCAGCTTGTCGAGGTCGATGCTGGTCTCGCGGCCGAGGTTGCTGCCGCCGCCGTCCTCATCGTCCTGTGCCAGCGCGTTGATGATATCGACAATGCTTTCTTCCTTGCCCTGGTAGGCGCGCGCCATGACCTCGGCGATGGCCGAGGGGGCCGCGAGACACGGGATGACTTCTTGCAGACCTTGCATGTTGCGCAGGTCGTCGAGGCCGGGCAGGTTCATCGGATCGCCGAGCGCGACGGTGACGACGCCGTCCTTGGCCGTCAGGGGGAGGACCTTGTAGACGGTGGCCATCGTTTCGGGAACGGCGACGAGTGCTTCGGCCGTCGGCTTGAGTTCCTCGGGGCCGACGAACTTGATGCCGAACTGATCAGCAAGCGCTTGCAGGAGCTGCGTCTCGGTGATGATGCCCTTGGTGACGGCGACCTGGCCGAGCGGCAGACCGAGATTCTTGGCCTCGTCGAGGATCTCCCAGAGCTGGGCATCATCGAGGTAGCCGAGATCGACGAGGACCTGGCCGAGGCGTCGGCCGGTGGTGCGATTGCCGCCGCTGCCTGCCTTCACCGGCGCCGGCTTGTGCTTGCTGGCGGGGACGGCCTGCTTGTCGCTCGGTTTCTTCGGAACGGCGCCTTCCGGCTTGGCGGCGGGCGCGGGAGGGGCGGTCGGCTTGCCCGGAACGCCCGGCTTCTGCGTCTGATTCGCGGCGGGCGGCGCCGGCTTCTGCGTCTGGCTCGGAATCTTCGCCGGCCCTTGCGTCTCGCCGCCTGGCCTCAATGCAGGAAGGCCCGGCCTCGGCGCGCCCGGCTTGGGCGCCGGAATCCCCGGCTTCGCCCCCGCCGGAGGCGGCGTCGCAGGTTTGCCCGGCAACGGCACACCCGCCGACGGCTTGCCCACCAGCGGCTTCGCAGGCGGGACCGGCGGCACCGCAGGCTTGCCCGTGGCGCCCGGCGGCACCGCGGGTTTCTTCGGCTGATTCGGATCGTTCGGAGTCGTCGACATTGTCTGCATCTCTCAGGCGCACTTATCAGAGTCCCTTGCTCGCGCTGCGGGCTCGTCACATCATCAATCATCATCCTCGTCGCGCCCGCGCATCGGCTTGCGGCGCGGGCGATCGTCTTCGTCTTCGTCCTCATCCTCGTCGTCTTCCTCTTCCTCCAGCTCCTCTTCATCCTCATCGAGCCCGCCCATCTCGGCGGCGCGGATGCGGTCGGCCAGCTCCAGCGGCTTCTGGGCCTTCAGCAGGATTTCTTCCTTCTCGCACAGCCCTTCGCGCCACAGCTTGAAGAGCGTGTCGTCCATCAGGAACATGCCCTCCTTGGCCCCGGTCTGAATGGACGAATCGATGCGGTACGTTTTGTTCTCGCGGATCAGGTTCGAGATGGCGGGCGTGACGATCATCATCTCATACGCGGCGACAATGCCCTCTCCCTTCTTGGGCAGCAGCGTCTGCGACAGCACGCCAATGAGGGCGACCGAAAGCTGCGTGCGGATCTGGTCCTGCTGATCCTTCGGGAACACGTCGATGATGCGGTTGACCGTGGAGCTGGCACTGTTCGTATGCAGCGTGCCGAAGACGATGTGCCCCGTCTCGGCGGCCTCGATGGCGGCATGGATCGTTTCGAGATCGCGCATTTCGCCGACGAGGATGATATCGGGCGCCATACGCAGCGCCCGGCGAATGCCTTCCTTGAAGGAGCCGACATCGACGCCGATCTCGCGTTGATTAACGAGGCACTTGCCATGCTTGTGGAAGTATTCGATCGGATCTTCGAGGGTGATGATATGGCGATCGTAGTTCTGGTTGATGAAGTTGATCATGGAGGCCAGGCTGGTCGTTTTGCCGGAGCCGGTTGGCCCCGTGACCAGCAACAATCCGCGCGGGCGAACGATGAGGCGCTTGATCGCTTCGGGCATGCGGATCTGCTCGAAGGTGAGGAACTCGCTGGGGATGCGCCGCATGACGATGCCGATGGTGCCGCGCTGCCGGAAGACGGCGACGCGGAAGCGGACACCGCCGGTATATTCGATGGCGAAGTCGGTGCCGCCGACCTCCTGAAGTTCTTGCTGGCAGCGGTCCGGGGTGATCGACTTCATGAGGGCGACGGTGTCGTCAGCGTCGAGGATCTTGGTCTCGAGGAGGCGATAGTGGCCGCCCTTCTTGATCGCCGGCTTGCTGCCGACGGTGATGAAGAGGTCCGCCGCCTTCACCTGGATGACGGTGTTGAGCAGCTTTTCCATTTGCGGCGCGGCGCCGCCTGGAATCAACCCACCCGCTGCAGCAACGGGAGACACTGGCACGACTCCTTGGAACGGAACGCCGAATCGAGAACCGTGCTCCCCGCCGATCCGATGTGGACATGATGGATCGGCAGCGCCCGAGCGCGGTTCGCGATCTCAGCTCTCATTATTCCCGTTTGTTGACGGTGGGCAAATCCAATGACCAAAGATTAACGAATCTTTATCTTCATCCCGCAGGTTTACTCAAACACTCGCGCCGAAAATGAGTTGCGCTGCGCCTGCGAGTTTTACACACACCCACTCACCGACACACCACTGATTCCAAGAATGGTCGTCGCCAGCCACATGTAGCCGCAGGCTTTAGCCTGGGGCGTGGTGGCACGTTCTGAGTGATCGGCCGCAGGCTAAAGCCTGCGGCTACCGATCTTACGTCCGCTGATCGGCGTCACAGCGGGCGAAATTCCCCAGCCTCACTCGTCGCTGTGATGGCAGATGCTGAGCACTTCCTCGACCGTGGTGATCCCCGCAACTGCTTTCAGGACACCATCTTCCAGCAACGTACGCATCCCGGCCAGGCGGGCCTGGCGGCGGATCGCTTGCGACGGCTCGCGGTTGAACGTCATCTCGCGAATGACGTTGGTCATCTTCATCATTTCATAGATACCCTTGCGGCCACGATAGCCGGTATGGTTGCAGTTCGCACATCCCCGGCCCCGGGCGAAATTAGCTTGCAGGGCCTGGGCAGGCGTCAGACCGACCGCCTTGATTTCGTGCGCCGGCGGCTTGTCCGCTTCCTTGCATTTCGGGCAGATCACCCGCACCAGGCGCTGCGCCAGCACCGCGATGACGCTGGATGCGGTGAGGAACGGGGCCACGCCGATATCGTTCAAACGAGTAATAGCGCTGGGCGCATCGTTCGTATGTAGTGTGCTAAAAACCAAGTGTCCTGTCAAGGAGGCCTGCACTGCGATCTCAGCTGTCTCCTGATCGCGGATTTCGCCCACGAGGATGATGTTCGGCGCTTGCCGCAACATCGAGCGGATGATGCGCGGGAAATCGAGTCCGATCTGGTGCTTCACTTCAACCTGGTTGATGCCCGGAAGATAGTACTCGACGGGATCTTCGGCAGTGATGATCTTTCGATCAGGTCGGTTCAATTCGTTCAGGGCCGAATAGAGGGTGGTCGTCTTGCCGGACCCGGTCGGTCCGGTCACGAGGAAGATGCCGTTCGGGCGTTTGATGATGTTGAGGAAGCGCTTGTAGTCATCCTCCATGAAGCCGAGTTCCTTGACCGAGACCTGAATGTTGGCCCGGTCGAGGATACGCATGACGATGGATTGGCCATGGGAGGTCGGCAAGGCACTGACGCGGAGATCGAAGTGCTTGCTCTTTGTCGTCATCTTGATACGGCCGTCCTGGGGGCGTCTCTTTTCGGAGATATCGATGTTCCCCATGATCTTGATGCGCGAGATGAGCGGCGCGAGCAAACGGCGCGGCGGGCTATCCCGTTCGACCAGGACGCCGTCGATCCGGTAGCGCACGCGGACCCGGTCCTCGAACGGCTCGATATGGATATCGCTGGCCCGCAGGCTGATCGCCTCCTGGATGATCAGGTTGACGAGCTTGACGACCGGCGCCTCGCTGTCCTCGGCCGCCCCGTGGTCGGTCTTCGTCTCGGCGGTTTCATTGAAGACGATCTGCGTATCGGTGAATTCCGCGAGCACCGAGTCGACCGATTCCGTCTCGGTTTGGCCGTAATGGCGGTTGATGGCGGCGATGATCTGCTCTTTCGAGGCCAGCACGGCCTGGATTTCCTTGTTCAGAATGAACTTCAGCTTCTCGATCGTCTCGTAATCGGACGGGTCGCTGATGACGATTTGCAGCATCCCGTCCTCATTCGAGAGCGGGATGACCACGTTTTCGCGCGCGACGGATTCCGGGACGAGCTCGATAATCGCCGGCGGAATCGTCATATCCGTCAAGTCGACCGACTTCAGGCCGGAATGCTCGGCAATCGCGGCCATGATGTCTTCTTGCGTGGCATAACCGAGCTTGACGATCGCGTCCTGCAGCTTGGCGCCGGTTTGGGCCTGCAAGGCTTTTGCTTCAGCGATTTGATCGGGGCCGAGGATGCCTTTTTTGATGAGGATGTCGGTGAAGTCACCGCGGGCCTTGGCCATGGGAAAATGCCTCCAGATAAGTCAGCCCGACGCGCAAGCGCGGGACATCGAACAAAGGTGGTATGGGTGACGATTCGCGACATGCAAGACCTTTCCGCCCATGACCTTTCGCATGAGCCCGAAGGACAGATCAGGGGAATCCCTCATCCGCCATTCGGGCTCAGAGATTCAATGTAGCAGATCGCCCCGCGTCTCCGCAAATAAAAAGTGAAAAATGCGCAAGGCTCGCTGGTGAGAGCGTTGTAATGTTGAACCCATGCGTCTACAATAGATTTTGTTCCCCCTATGCCAACTGCGTGGCCGAAGCGTCGCGAGAGTTCTCGTCGCGCCCACCGATCGCGCCGCCCACCGCCCGCGCAGTGACAGCGAGGCCAACATGCAAAGATCAATTCTCCTCCTCGGGATCGCCGGCCTGCTGACCATTTTCGGATTGGCCAGTCTCGGCGCCACCCAGGAACCCAAGCAAGACCTGCAAAACCCGATCGAAGTACAAGCGCGCGGTCCGTTGCACGAAGCGTTCGCGCAACCGTTTGATGTGAAGCCCGAGCCCGGCCCGATGATCCCGAAGGAGCCGCCGCCCCTGATCAACGAGGAGCCGCCGGAGCAGCGTCCGGAGGCCGACAGCACGCAGTGGATCCCTGGCTACTGGGCCTGGGACGCGCAACGGGCAGAGTTCATGTGGGTGAGCGGCGTGTACCGCGTGCCGCCGCAAGGCCGAACGTTTGTGCCGGGCTACTGGCAGAACACGCCGGAGGGTTGGCGCTGGATTCACGGCTTCTGGGCGGGCCAGAATCAGCAAGAATTACCGTACACGCCCGAACCGCCGGCCCCGCTCGACAACGGCCCGTCGATGCCTGCGCCCGATGTCGAGTCCTCCTACATCCCCGGAAGCTGGATCTATCGCGACACGCGCTTCATCTGGCGGCCCGGCTACTATGCCGCGAATCGGCCCGGCCGCGTGTGGAACCCGCCGCGCTTCGTGTGGACGCCCAACGGCTACATTTTCGTCGACGGCTACTGGGACTACCCCTATGAAGATCGCGGCCTGGTGTTCGCGCCGGTCTATTTCCGTCGGCCGCTCTGGCATGACGCCGGCTGGCGCTTCCGTCCCAGCCTCGTCATCGGCTTCGACGACTTTTATGACTCCGCCTTCGTCTACGGCGGCGGGTTTTATTTCGGCAATTACTATGACCCGCTATACTCCCGCCTAGGCTATCGCCCGTGGTATCACGACCGCGGCCGATATGATCCGGCCTTCAGCCACTACGCCTCGAGAAACCAGCGCAACAACCCGAACTGGATAGCGGGCGTGCAGCAGACCTATGCCGGTCGCACGTCGGGTCGGATCGCCGCGCCGGTGATCGCCGCGACGCCGGTCGCGCAGTTCAAGAGCAGCCAAGTTCGCCTGGTGAATACCTCGCCGGCCCAGCTGGCGGCGCAGCAAACGCAGATCAAGACCACGCGTCAGATCGCCGCCACCCGGCAGCAGCAAGAAGTGGTCGTCACGAAGAGCAGCGCCGGCAAGACCTTCCAGGCCCCGGCAGGTGCGCGAACGTTGAACCTGTCCTCGTTCGTGCCGGCGAACACGGCGAGTCCGTCCACGAAATTCGAGAGTCCGCGCTCCGTGACGCCCGCGCCGAAGTTCGACACCCCGCGGATCGTGACGCCGCCGCCGGCAGCGAAGTCGACATTCACGCCACCGCCGCCGCCCCCAGCAGCGAAGTCGACGTACACGCCGCCGCCGCGCGTGACAACTCCGCCGCCGCCCCCGCCTCGTGTGAC
>JACQFG010000303.1 GCA_016200155.1 Planctomycetota bacterium
CCCCCCCCCCCCACCACGATAAATTGCCTGTGTGTGTGGGTGCAACGCATTTTTGCAGTGCATTGATGGGCACGGAGTTACGGCACAGAAATTCGTTGCACGCGGGCGGCGCTCACTTGGCCGGGACGAAATGCGATTCGATCGGCGTGCCGGCGTCGATGCTTTCTTGGAGCCAACGCATGCCGTAGGTGTGCTTCTCGATCTGGCTTTGTCCGATGGGCCGGAGCAGCTTCATCTTGTTGCAGATCGGGTCGCGCGAATCGTAGCAGGAGTCGGTGACGCAGGAGAGCGATTGCGTGAAGGGGACCTTGAAGATCGGCGTCTGCACGCCCGAGGTCCCGGGGGCGGGGTTGAGGACCAGGGCTCGCTGCGCCTTCACCTGCGTGGTCTTGCGAACGGCCATGGCGGCGCGGTGATTGACGCCGTTGCCAAAACTCTCGCCGATAAAGGTGGCTTTGGCCGGATCGAAGCACTTGGCGCCGTGCAATTCGACGAGGAACTTGCCAAGCATTTCGCCGGTGATGTCGATATTGTTGCCGGCGGCAAACGGGTTGGGTGCATTGGCGATCTTCTTGTCGGCGCCGGCGGTCCAGTCGGCGACGAGAACCAGAGCGTTCGGCTCCCGCTTGCGGATCGACTGGCCCATGTTGAAAAACCGATCGTCGACGCCGCCCAGGCCGTGACTCAGGACGTAGGTGTGCGACGGGTTCGCGCACGGCATTCGGCCCACGCTCCAGAGGGTGATGATGCGGTCGACCTTGCGGACCTCGCAGCGCTGGGCGGGTTCCTGGGCCGACAGGGGGCCGATCACGCTCATCGCCAGGACCAGGGCCAACACGCAGTAGCTTGATTGTCGCAGCATCGGAAAACCTGCCTTCAAGGATATAGTTTTAGCTCGCACCACGTTTCCTGCACACGAGTCAATCCGGAATCGGACCGGAAAGCGGAAATGGAAAAACTTCAATGAACCACGGAGGACACGGGGATCACGGGGGGAATCAAGAGTCGGCAATAAAGTCGACATTCCGCGATGGGACGGTTGCCGCGGCGATCACAGTTTTACCTTTTTGTCTTCCCTGTGTTCCCCGTGCCCCCCGTGGTTCATGAAACGACCCAACCCGGGCGAAAATCGCCCGGGTCGCGGAGTCGATCCGTCGGAGCCGATCACGGAACGCCGAGGAGGTTGTTGATCTGATGCGGCACGCGGGCGAGCTTGCTGTGGCTGTAGAACCAGATATTGTTGTCCGAGTAATCAACGCGGGTACACTTGAGGCCGATGCCCTGGGTGGTCTTGACCATGTGGACGTCGATGTGGGCGAGGTAGCGTTTGCCGGTGCCGGCGCCGTAGTATTCCATGACGAGGGAGTAGGTGACCTCGTTGCCGTCGTAGCGCGGGGCTTCGTAGCGAACGAGCCGGGGATTCTTGCCGGTGAAGTGGGCGGCCTTGACGGTGAGATGACCCATGCTGCCGATTTCACTTTCCGCGAGGACTGCCGGGGTTTGGGCTCGGACCGAAGCCGGCGCGGCCAGGAGGAGAGCCAGGCTGCAAGCGGACGCCACGATGACCAATCGATTCTTGATGCTCGTCATGATCGACTCCCGAGGGTTGGAGAGAACCTGGCTCGATCGCGGCTGACAACCACCTGGGTGCCATCCTTTTCACCGCGTCGAGTGTTTGTTCTGTCCTGCATGATAATCCGGAATTTGCTTGCAATGCGGAAATGAATCTGGAAAAATCTTTTTCATCACCATAAGTCGATGTAGCCGCAGGCTTTAGCTTGCGATCTTTCGACCTGAGCGCGGCTGCCGGGACCGACGCTCCTGGCGCATTATGCCGGCCCCAAAGGAAACGAGCCCATCATGACCGCAAATCTGCAGATTTTTGCCGAGCCGCCCGACCTTCTGAGCCTGCTGGATCTCTTCGAGCAAGCCTGGCAGTCGTCGCCGCCGCCGGAGATCACGGCATTCCTGGCCGCTTCGGTCGATCCCGGCGTGCTGCAGAACGCCCCGCTGCGACGGCGGGCGATCGAAGAGTTGATCAAGATCGATCTGGAGCACCGCTGGCAACTTCCGGCGAACGCCGGGTCAACCCTGCTGCCGCCGCGGCCGCTGCTCGAACATTATTTTCAGGCGTATCCCGATCTCGGCTCGATCCAGGGGTTGCCGATCGACATGGCCCTGGAGGAATACCGTGTCCGCTGCCGCGCGGGCGATCGACCCACGCTGGCGTCCTATCAGCAGCGCTTTCCGCATCTGGCGATGCGGCTGCCGGACGAGTTTAGTGCGATCGATCGGGAGCTGCATCCGCCCGGCGCGCCAGCTGCCGACACCGGACCGAAGTCGGCGGACGCAACCGTGTGCAGCGATGCGGCGCCGCTGAATCCGCCGGGCGGGCTGCCCGCCGTTGCCGGGTATGAGCTTCTCGGCGAGCTGGGCCGCGGCGCCATGGGGGTCGTGTACAAGGCGAGGCACCTTCGCTTGAATCGCGTCGTCGCTCTGAAGATGATCCTCGGCGCGGGGCATGCGCAGGCGCTCGATCGTTTCCGGGCCGAGGCGGAAATCGTCGCCCGGCTTCAGCACGCGAACATCGTGCAGATCTTCGAGTTCGGCGAACATCAGGGGTTGCCGTACTTCTCGATGGAATTCTGCGCCGGCGGGTCGCTGGCCAGTCGGCTGAAGGCGAAGCCGATCCCGGCCAGCGAGGCGGCACAGCTCATCGAGACGCTGGCCCGCGCCATTCACGTCGCCCATCAGCAGGGCATCGTCCATCGCGACATCAAGCCGGCGAACGTGCTGTTCGCCAAGGACGGAGTTGCCAAGATCACCGATTTTGGCCTGGCCAAGCAGCTCGACTCTGCCAGCCTGACGCAGCCCGACTCCCCGATCGGCACGCCGCGCTACATGGCCCCCGAACAGACCGGCTTGCAGAACGACGGCGTGGTCGGCCCGGCAAGCGACGTGTACGCGCTGGGCGCCACGCTCTACGAGATGCTCACGGCGAAACCGATCTTCCAGACCGAGAACAAATACAAGGCGCTGCAGTGCGCGGTGACGGACGAGCCGACGCCGCCGCGCAGCCTGCAATCGGGCATCCCGCGCGACCTGGAGACGATCTGCCTGAAGTGTCTGCGCAAGAAGTCGCGCGACCGCTATAGCACGGCACTCGACCTGGCGGAGGACCTGCACCGTTATGCGCAGGGGTTGCCGATCGTCGCCCGGCGAACGCCGTTCTGGGAGCGCGGCTTCAAATGGGTCCGCCGCCGGCCAGCGATCGCGGCACTGATTCTGGTGGTGCTGCTCGCCGGCGCGGGCTTCGGCGTGGCGCCGATGTTCCGAGAGCCGGTCGTTCAGCAGCTGCCGCCGCCGCCCGCGCCGCCGCCGCCGGACCCGTCGGTTTTCGATGATTTGATGAAGGCGAAATGGGCGGCGTATCTCAACAAGGACAAGGAGTTCCTGGCGGCCCTGCTGATTCACGGAACGCATCCGGCGACCGGCAAATTTGTCGGCATCCCCGATGCTCCCGGCGACTGGCAATACCCTGGCCTGCGCAAACCAGCCGAAGATTGGCATATCCGTTACAGCGAAGACGGCAAAGAGTTCACGGCCGGCTTGAATGTTGTCTGGAAGGAATCGATCCGGGGCGAACGCAAGGTCAACTTTGCCTTCACCGCTTCGCGCGTCGACGCCTTGCGCCGCTTGCACCGACCCACCGGCGATTCCACTTTCTCCGTCTCACTCGCAGCCCACGGTAACACGGAAAGAATGCTCGGCGAGTATGTTGCCTTCACCAATGACCTCGTCGTCGGCCGCTTGTCGGATGCGAAGGCCGAGGCCACCAATTTCGACGAAGCGGAGCGCGAACGCTGCGACAAGAAACTCAGGAAGAAGGCCGACGTGCTCGGCCGATTGCTGCTGGCCGGGACTCATCCGACCGGGACCTTCGGCTCCATTTCGAAGGTGAGCATTCATCCCGCCAAGGATGGCAGCAAGCTGCATGTCGCCCTGTCGGTCAAATGGACGGGGGACTTCGTGGGACTATCCCATGAGACGACCTTCTCCTTCCTCGTGACACGGGACAACGCCCCGCCGGGACTCACCACGGCCGAAACGAACAAGTGGACGTTCGAAGTCGCCGATACCAATCGGGGCATCACTGGAAGGATCCTGCACATGAAGCTCAAGGTCCTGCGACTCGCCGATCCGGAGTTGTGAAGCTTCACGAGTTGACCAGCTCCGCAATCCGCTCCTGCAAGCGCTTGCCGAAATCCGCCAGCACGAGCCGCACCATGCGATCGGTGCGGCCGACGCGCGCGGCGATCTCCGTGCTCGTGTACTCTTCCAGCCGCAGCTCCACGATTTGCCGATGCACCGGCGACAGCGACTGCAGGGCCCGGCTGCGCTCGTCGGCGAGAATCGCCTCATCCTCCGGCGATGGGTCGCGGGCAATCCCTTCGAGATCGAGCAGGCAGACGCTGTCGCTGGCGTTCATATCTTGCTCGCGCTTCACCGAACGTTTCTTGGCGGTGTGGTGCTCGACTTTGCCGAAGACCTTGTGCACGGTGATGGTGGCCAGCAGGCTCCAGAGTTCGTCGCCGGGCTGGACTTCCAGTCGGCCGTCGCGGACGCGCAGGAAGAAGCTGTTGCACACCGACTGCACGACGTCTTCGGGGCTGAGGCGGCGCGCTAGCTTGGGCGAGATCTGGGCGCGGGCCAGGCCGATGAGCCGGCTGGCGTAGCGGTGAAACAGTTCGGTCGCCGCCTGCTGATCGGACGTGTGCCGCCAGCGGTCTAAAAGTTCGAGGGACGAAGCGGGCATATTGACCTCCCATTTTCGACCGATTCTGTCACGCATTTTCTATTCGAGCACGCAGCGCAAGCAAGTGATTCGCGGCACTTGCTTGCGCTGCGTGCTCTTTTCGAAAAAATGTCAGTTTTTCTTTCCGCTTCTCACCCCGTTTTCGGATTGGCTCTTGTGAACGATTGCAGGCCCCTAACAAAGGTGTGATCATGTTGCAGCGAATCGCGATGAGCATGCTGGTCCTGGTGGTGGCGAGCCAAACTTTCGCGAGTGAAAAGGCCAAGGGCGTCGAAATCGCGACCATCAAGAACGTCGTCACCGTCTGGAGTGTCGGCGGCAAGCTGCATCGCCATGCGAGCCACACCTTCGTCATCACGCACGGCCACAACGGGGTCGACGCCCGGTTCTTCGCCCTCGGCCGCGAGGTCCTGGCCAAGAACCCAGGCGCCAACGTCTTCGTGGTGGACTGGAGTGCCGGGTCGAAAGAGCTGCTGCCGCAATGGACCGCCCCCAACATCGACAAGACCGGTAATGCCCTTGGAACGGTCCTTCTCAAGCTGAGCAAGAACGGCTGCTTCGATCCGGCCAAGGCAACCTTCATCGGCGAGAGCTTCGGGAACTACGTCAACAACCGCGCCGCCGTCGCCATCGGCAAGAAGACGCGCGGCCAGGTGCAGCGTGCCCTCGTCCTGAATCCCGCGTCCCGCAACGGCGGCTACAAGCTGCCCAACATCGCAACGGCGTTCAAGCAATCGGTCGCTCACGTCACCGACTCGTTCTGCGACACCCGCGACGAGATCGCCCACATCACGGTCCACCTCAACCCCGCCACGAAGGACCCGTTCCAGCAGCACAACTTCGGCATGCAGTCGCTGCAGACCAAGGTCGCCGCCGGCGAATCGATCGACTCGCTGTTCACCCGGGCCGCCCTAGGCCAGATCGCCGCGACGAACGTCAAGAACGTCGAGCAAGCGGTCCTGAGGTTCTAGCCCCACGAAGCACCCATGCGGCCCGGTCGCAACCGAGGATGCAAATTCAATCACGAAAGTACGAAAGAGCGAAACCACGAAAAGATGATCCGATCGATGAATTGCTCCGATTCTCTCAAAGCCATTTTTCGTGGTTTCGTTCTGTCGTGCTTTCGTGATTGAATTCCTTGGCTGTGCGCCTGAAAAAACGGCGAATTGGCGGTCCACGGGGGCGAAAAAAAATATCATGAAGGCAACCAAGCGACAACGGTTTTCCATCTTGAAAGGACCACGAATGTTGCCTGCGATCCTCTGTCCGCATTGTGGCGTTCTCGTCGCCGAGTCCGAGACGACGCCGGGCGCCAAAGTCGTGTGCGTGAGCTGCCGCCGCGAGTTTCTCGCGCGGTCGGTCGGCGCGACCCTCCTCGAACAAAACGTCCTGCGCATGGGCGATGATGACGGCGGCGGGGGCGGCGGTTGGGGCGGCGGCGGCGACGATTCTTCCTCCAGCGAGTCCGAAGACGACGATGACGAGGAAGAAGGCGAAGACGGCAAAAAGAAAAAGAAGAAAAAGAAAGGCGGCATGTTCAGCGGCCTGATCATGGGCATCATCGGCGTCGCCCTCCTCTGCTGCTGCTGCGTCCCCGTCGGCGGCATTGCCTATATGTTCGGCTGGCTCCCCACCGGCACCCCCTTCGTCGGCAAATGGGACAGCGTCGCCAAATTCGAAATCCCCGATATCGGCGAGGACGGCAAGGACGAAGGCAAAAAAATCAGCGTCCTCCTCCTCCAACTCGAAATCAATGGCTCCGGCGAAAAGGGATCGGGCATCGTGACCGAGCTGGAAGACGCCGAAAAAAAATACTCCTTCGAGTGGTCCAAACACGATCCCGCGAAGAAGACCGTCGTGTTCACCGTCGACAAGGAAGCCAAGCGCGACACCGTGATCGGCGACATCAAGAGTCCCGCCACCTTCGAATACAAGATCGAAGGGAACAAGATGACGCTCACGCCGTCGGGCGAAGCCGCCAAGGCCATGGAATTTACCCGCGTGGTCGCCCCCAAGGCCGAGCCGGCCAAGAAAAAGGGCAAGAGGAAATGACCTCGCCCCTCGCCCCTCGCCCCTCGCCCCTCAAAAAAAAACGGACCAGAGCGTGCGAAGGCTCTGGTCCGCATACGGGTGAAATCGGGGGCGTGCATCCTCCAATCGCACCACGAGAGAGAGCGAACAAATGCACCGCCCGCAATGGGCTGCCTCTGTCCCCTCAACCACAAGAGGGAGAATTTGCCGAAATCGGACAAAAAAAGTTGAAAATTTCTGACATTTCTGAAATCATGGATACTGATACGTCAAATTGCCGGCCCTGATGGGGACTTTCCGTGAAGTTATCGCTCGCCTCGGAATCGGATCAGGCATTTCTGGAGCTGCTGGACCAGGCCCGGCAGGGCGATCAGCTTGCGCTCGGGGAATTGATCGACCGTTATCGACCCTACCTCCTCAAGATCGCCCATGACGAAGGCGACACCGATTTGAAGCCCAAGGTCGCCGATTCGGACCTCGTGCAATTCACCTGTCTGGATGCCGTGCGCGGCTTCGGCCAGTTTCGCGGCCGGACGTCGCATGAGATGCTCGGCTGGCTACGGAAAATCTTGATCCATCGGCTCCAGGGCGTGCGCGATCATTTCCGTGCCGACAAGCGTCCCGTCGAGGTCCCGCTGCCGGCGGAGTCGGGCGAGGTGGAAAGCACGCTGTCGGCCACCGGGTCTTCGCCGAGCGACCAGGCCGTCCACCGCGAGGAGCGCGAGGTCGTCGAAATTGCCCTGCAGGCGCTGCCCCCGGACGATCGCCGGATTGTCGAGATGCGCCAGAAAGAGGCCGTTGCCTTTGCCGACATCGCCCGGCAATTCCACATGACGGAGGACGCGACCCGCAAACGATGGATGCGGGCCATCCGCGTGCTCCAGGATGAAGTGCGTCGCCTGTATGGACACTCGTCCGACTGACCCCTGGCACGACAGCTGGATCGAACAACTTGCCGAGTTCGACGAGGCCCTGCGCCTGGGCCGCCACCCCACCGACGGCGCCCGCGCCGATCCTGCCTATCTTCAGGCCCAGCAATTCCTGTTGCGTTTGCAGTCGATCTGGCCGCGCGCGCCGAAGAAGATCGGGCCCTACACGCTGGTGCGCAGCCTTGGCCAGGGCGCGATCGGTCCGAGCTATCTGGTCGAGGATCCGCAAGACCAGCAGCCGCGCGTCCTGAAGCTGCTCTGGCCCGACCTGAGCACGCATGCGCCGACGCGCGAGCAATTCCTGCGCGACGCCCGCACCGCCCAGCATCTGCAACATGCCGGCATCGTCGCCGTGCGCGAGGTGCGCGACCAGGGGCCGTTGTGCGTCGTCGTCAGCGATTATTGCGAGGGCGTGTCGCTCGCCCAGTGGCGCCGCAAGAAGCCGCAGCCGATCGCGTGGGACATCGCCGCCCAACTCGTTGTGCAGCTTGCGGACATCCTGGAGGTTGCGCATCAGCACGGCGTTTGCCACGGCAACTTGAAGCCAACCAATATTTTCCTGAGCGGCGCCGGCGAAATCACGCCTGCCAATGTCCACACGGCGGCGGCGCGGATCAGCGATTTCGCCCTGGCGAACGCGGTGCAGCAATCGCGGGTTCCGTCCCATGGCGCGCTGGCCTGGCCTTTGCCGCAGTTCCTGCCGCCCGAGTTGCTTCGTCACCCGGCCCGAGCGGCCGAGCCGGCGAGCGACCTGTATTCGCTGGGCGTTCTCTGGTACGACCTGCTGACCGGCCGCTGCCCCGTGAAGGGAGCGACGCGCGAGGAGTGCCGGGCGAGCACGCGCCACGCCGTCCCGCCGCCGAGGCAGTATCGCCCGGAAGTGCCCGCCGCGGTCGAGGCACTGGTGTTGCGATGCCTGAAACGCCGGGCCAGCGAACGGCCGAAGTCGGCAGAGCAACTCGCCGAGGCGCTGCGAGCGCTGCTGCCCGTCGCGGTGCCGAAGGAAACGCCGGTGTGGTGGAAGCGCTGGTTGGGATGGAAGTGATTTGTCGCTTGCGGCTTAGCTCTCGCCTGGCGAGCGCCAAGCCGCAAGCGGCGATTCGTTACAGTTCCAGCGCGTCGAGCGCGTCGATCAGATTATCAAGATCGTCCTTCGGCTTTTCTTGTTTGTGTTCCTGGCGTTTCGGCAGGCCCACAGCCGTGCCGACCGCTTGCCGGCCGTCGGCGACCAGTTCGCGATCGCGCTCCTCGACGGCTTGCGACAGCGCGTCCTTCTCGGCGCCGCCGAATAGCTTCGTCAGGTCGATCTTGAGATTGCCGATCGCGCCGATCGGGGCGCCGGCAATCGCTGGCGTCTTGTAGTCGGGGAACATGATCGCCTGCTCGGGGCACACGCGGCTGCACGCCGGGCAGCCTTTCTTGCAGTTGTCCTGATTCTCGACGTTGAGCCGTTCGTGCTCATCGACGCCGTAGACGCCGAACAGGCAGAAATCGATGCACTCCATGCAATTGGTGCAACGGCTGTAATCGATCACCGGATACCAGCGTCGGCCCGGCGCCTGCAGCAGCTGATCCGCCGTGAATCCGGGAGCGCCATTCGGCGAGCCGGGAGCGCCGTTTGGCGAGCCGAGAGCGTCAGCGACCGGAGTATCGCCGTTGCGCAGGTTCAGCCCGAGCTGCACGATCGGAGCGGGAGCACGTTCGCGCTGTTTCGCTTCCGCGCGTACTTTGCCTTCCTCGGCTACGCGGCGAATCTCGTCGACGTACGGCTGATGCTGATTGAAATCGCGCAGGTCGAGGCAATAGATCGTGCGATCGGGAACGTCGAGAGAGCCGATGCCCTTCGCGGGTTGCGGTTCGCCGGTTTCCTCTTCATCGTCGTCGGCAGGAGGTTTGAGCTGCGTCTCGCCCCACTGCCCCTTGATTCCGTCGCGATCGAGCACCCAGAACGCCGCCCGCGGAAAGAGCCAGGAGAGCAGCACCATGTCGCCGCGCACGGAGCCGAGGAACCGCCGGCCGGTGTGATCGGGGCCCAGATCGTACAGGTGCGGAATCACCGACACCTCGAGCCCCGGCTCCATCAGCAGGGCCGCGACGATCGATTCTTCCAGGGCGCGCTTGGCCGGATGCTTGCCCTGCGCTTGCGACAGTACGACGGTGATGCGGTGACGACTCATGACGACTCCTGCCGCTTGCGGCGTAGCAGAACAGTGAAGTCCGGTTTTGCTACGCCGCAAGCGGCCATTACATGTGCCCCTTGAGCATATTCTGCGTTTTTTCCCAGCCGGCAGCAAGGAAATCATGATATTCCTGGACGCTCAACGTCTCGGCGTCCGACACCGCGGTCATCTCGAACAACCAGCCCTGGCCATGGTTATCGACGTTGATCGCCGACGGATCATTCAACAGCTCCGCGTTTAGCCGAACGAGCGTCCCGGCAATCGGCGCGAACAGATCGGACATCGCCTTCGACGTCTCGATGTGTCCGACCTTATGGTTGAGCGCGAGCGCATCGCCGGGATTTACTTCCCAGTCGAGAAAGTAGACGTCCTGCATGAGCCGAACCGCGTAGGTCGTGAAACCGAAGCGCAAGACGCCGTCGCTTTGCAGGCACCACATATGATTGCGGCAATAGCGCCGATCCGCGGGGAGCACTGCCGCGAACTTGCCCATCATGAAGGTCAACGGCTTATTCATATATAGCCCGCCGTTTACGGCGGGCCCTCGCCCTTCGCCGGCCCGCCGTAAACGGCGGGCTATATGAATCACGTATACCGCGTGCCGCGATGCTCCGCCTCGAAAAACGCCGGCAGCAGGCGATCGACCTGCAGGAGGCCCGCGCGCGTCAGTTCGACGTTGCCGTTCGCCACCGTCAGATAGCCGTCGTTTTGCAACTGCCCGAACCCGTCGGCGAACGCCTGCAAAATATCGGCCCCGAACTTGGCGCGGAAATAATCGGTGCGCAGATGCCCCGTCTTGAGCTGCAGCATCATCTCGCGCCGCAGCAACTGATCGGGCTGGACCTTCAACGCCCGGCCCAGCGGGAGCTCTCCCTTTTGCAAGCGCTCGACATAATCCTCCCAGCGATCGACGTTCTGCACATGGACGCCGCTCGCATGGCCGAACGACGCCACGCCGGTGCCGAACATGTCGGCCCCGTGCCAGAGACTGTCGCGGTAGACGAACTTTGTCTTCGCTGGATCGCGCACCATCGTGTAGGCGCTCGATACCGAATAGCCCGCCTTCGCCAGCTCCGCGAAGGCGTAATCCACCCACGCCCGCTTCGTCGGCCAATCCGCAATCGTCGCCGGATCGACCGCGTGGGCATCGTGCGTCTTCAATTCATTGGAAAACACCGTGTTGTACGGCAATTCCATCTGATAGATCGTCACGCTCTCGGGGGCCAGGTCGATCGTCTTCTGCACGCAGTCACGCCAGTTGTCCCACGTCTCGCCGACCATGCCGGCGATCAGATCGATGTTGATCTGCGTGAAGTGCAAGTCGCGCGCCCATTGATAGGAACGGAAAATCTCGGCGGACAGATGCGCCCGCCCATTCGCCTCGAGGATCTTGTCGCTGAAGTTCTCGATGCCCAGACTCAGGCGCGTGATGCCGAGTTCCTTGAGCGTTTCCAGCTTGTGCTGTTGCAGCGTGCCCGGCTCGCACTCGAAGGTGACCTCGGCCGCCTGACTCCACGGGAAGAACGCCTGCACGCGCTGGCACAGCCCGCGCAGCTGCGTCGCACTCAGGTACGACGGAGTCCCGCCGCCGAAGTAGACGAACTGCACCGCCCGATCGCCGACGATTGGCATCTTGCGATACAGCTCGATCTCCTTGAGCAGCGCGTCCATGTAGACATCGACATCGCGGGCGTTCTTGTCGGTGTAGACGCGGAAGTAACAAAACTTGCATCGCTTGCGGCAAAACGGAATGTGCAGATACAGCCCCAGCGGCGTGTTCGGCCGCGGCGGCGCGTTGAGAGCTGCAAAAGCGTCGGGCAATCCCGTCGGCCTCCACGCGGAGAACGGCGGATAGTTGGCGACGAAGTAGTTGCCCAGTCCGGTTTTTTCTTGATCGGTCATGGTGTGGCGCCTGCGGCGGGGTCGACATGTTCATCGTACCGCCGATTCGCAGACGGACAAGGCGAAAGCCCAAGCTCACGCACCTGCGCCAAGGAAATGCAATCACGAAAGCACGAAACAACGAAAGCACGAAAAAGGCGAGCGGGAAGGAACCATCCCGTCAGTCTGATAATCCTTTCGTGTTTTCGTTCTTTCGCGCTTTCGTGATTGAATTTGCATTTCATTATCAAAGCTCGATCGCGAAATGATGCCCGACGCTGATCACCTGCTCGCCGTCGCGCAGTTCAAGGAAGACGTGATAGCGTCCGCGCGGCAAATCCTTCGGCAACTCCACCGAGTTCGAGCCGCCGCCCGTCGCCCAGCCGCGAATCCGCAGCGTCGTCGGCAACGCGTGCCGCTTCTGCGTTTTCTCGTGCAGCAACACCACCGACGGCGTAACCTCCGCATTGCGGCCCATCAGCACCGTTGTGTATTCATACTCGAAAATCAAGCTCGGCTTCTCGGGCTTCGTGTAGATCTGCGGATCGGCCCAGCGCAGGATTGAAACCATCGGCCCGCACGGCGATTTGAGCTTCGCGTAATCGTTCGGAATCCACACCGTCGCCTTCTCGATCGCGAACTGCATCTCCTGCGACGGCTTGGCGTCGTACAGCTCCTTGAGCACGGCATTCGCGCCGCTCAAATCGACCATCAGCGGCTCCGGCTTGTTCTGCGAGATGCCCTGGCCGGAATAATCGAGGCAGCGAATCAGGCTACGCGCCAACTCTTCGTGCCTGGCGTTAGCGCGGACTGACTTGGCGATGCGCGTCAAGTAGCCGGAGTTCCCTTCGTCCACCTTGCCGACGTGCCGCCAGCCGTTGCTGCCGATATCGGTGAAGACCTCGCGATAGACGCTGCCGGCCTCGCCCAACGCGCGGGCATAGCGCAGCCGGACCGGCATCGGCTCCTTGGCGTCGTCGATCTTCGTCAGCAGGTAATCGCGCCCCTTGGGCGAGCCGAAGCCGCGCTGCAGGATGCTGACATCGTAATACGCCTTCGCCACCGCCAGTGCCTTGCTCAGCACCACGGGATCATGCGTCTCCGCGAAACGCATGCACGTTCGCTCTGTGAAATAGTCACGGCCGCCGTAGCTCACCTTCGAGCGATCGCCCAGCAGCTTCAAGAGCGCCGGCACATCGAGCTGATCCGTCTTCGCCTCGATGAGCTTGGCCCACTCCTTCGTGTCGCGCAGGCTCGTCTCGACTTTCTTGCGAAAGCTTTCCAGGGTAAACGGCTTCTTCTTCTCGGTTTGCGGGTAGGCGACATACGGCCCCGGATTGTCTCGCTGCGCAAAGCCGTGGATCTGGTCGCCATGCACGAGACGCATGCCGCCCGGCAACGGCGCGTAGAGGACGGCGTTCTCCGGAATACGATTGAAATCGCTCGGCTTGGCCCGTACCGCGAAAAGCACGATACGATCGCCGACCGCCAATTTCTCGTTGTTGATTTTGTCAATTGCGGGTTTTCGATAGTAATCCGCGTCCACGACCGCGATGATTTGTCCCTTCTTGAAGCCGCCCTTGTGAACGAGAGTCACCTTCGCCTCGATGAGGTCGATGGTGTCGGCCTTGAAGCTGCGCGTGATCTCCGCCTCGGCCACGTCGGTGCTCAAATGGACGAGCGAATCGAGGTCATAGACATACATCATCGCCGCCCGAACCGTGGCGACCGGGCAAGGGGCCAGCAAGACCAATATCAACGCAAATCGCGGGTTGCGCATGGGACGTTCCTTTCTCGGCGAGGAAGCACGTCAAGCCGTTGATAAGACGCTTTTGCTTGGCGTCCGTCGCGCAGAATTGCGCCGAAAAATTGGTTCGCTTCAGAGCCTGAAGCGTAAGCGAAGAGTTCGGCAAAACCTTCGCTTACGCTTCAGGACCCAATTAATTCTTGACCTGAGGCAACAGCGCGTTGAGCGCCGTCATCAACTGCTGCAGCATCTCCGGCTTCGGCATCGGCAGCTTGACGTATTGCTCGCCGGTCTTCTCGTCGCGCGTCACCATCGTGCTCGACGCGGAGGCGCCGGGCTGCGCTGCGGAGACGGCGGCGAGGTTTTGCAGGAACGCGAGGCCGGTTTGCACGAGGCCGGACCAGGGATCCTCCGCTCCCTTACGGTCGCGGCTCGTTGGCTTCTCCATCACCATGGCGCCGTCGGCATCGTACGTCTTGACTTGCGGGATGGCTTGCGTCGTTTCCTCGACGGTCTGGATGAACTTCGTGAGCCGCGAGCCGCCGAACATGATGTCTTTTTCGCCGCCGTCGAGGACGCCGGCGAAGAGGGACTTCTTGAACTTGAGGACGCTGAGCATGCCCTCTTCGATGGTGCCGCGCGACACGAAGTTGATGACCTGCACGGCTCGTTTCTGTCCCAGCCGATGCACCCGGCCGATGCGCTGTTCGAGCACGGCGGGGTTCCACGGCAAGTCCATGTTGACGACCACCGACGCGAACTGCAGGTTGAGGCCCACGCCGCCGGCGTCCGTTGCCAGGAAGACGCGGCACTTCGGATCGTCGCGGAAGCGATCGACGAGGTCCCTGCGCTTGGCGCTCGGCACGCCGCCGTGGAAGAAGACGTGGTCCCACTTCTTCTCGTTGAACTGCTGCACCAAAAGTTCGTGCATGCGCAGCCACTGGCTGAAGATGACGACCTTGAGCGATTCGTCCTCGAGAAGCTCGTCGAGCTGGGCAATCACTTCCGCGGACTTGAAGCCCTCGTTCGTACTCTGATCGAGAAGGTAGGAACTGTCGCACGACATGCGCATGCACTGCAGGGCCGACATCAGGCGTTGCTTGTCGATCTCGGAGAGGAACTGGTAACGCTTCCACTTTTGCACGATGCGGGCCACGATCAGTCGATGTTCCTCGTGCAGCTCCTGTTGCAACGGCGTCATCGGCACGAACAGGTTCTTGTCGAGCCGTTCGGGAAGCTGATCGAGCACCTGGTCCTTCTTGCGGCGCAGGAGGATGGGTTCGAGCGTTTGGCCGATCTGGTCGAGGTTGGTGTAGCCGACGACCTTGCCGTCGTCGTCGCGCTTCTGATGGTTTTCGAGCAGGCGGAAAGTCGGGCCGAGGCGATGGCGATCGACGAACTGCACGATGGAGATCAGCTCTTCGAGGCGGTTCTCCAAAGGCGTACCGGTGAGGACGATGGCGTAGGGGGTGTCGATCTTCTTGACGCTGCGGGCGACGCGCGTGTTCCAGTTCTTGATCCGCTGGGCCTCGTCGAGGATGACGAGGTCGGGGGCCCACTGCGTGATGAGATCGAGGTCGGCATGGACCGTGTCGTAGTTCATGATCTTGATGCCGCATGGCATCGAGAACTGGGCGGCACGGGCGGGTTTGAGTCCGCCGATGACCTGGGCCTCGCGTTCGCTGAAGCGTTCGATCTCGCGCTGCCATTGATGCTTGAGGGAGGTGGGGCAGAGGATGAGGATGCGCTCGACGCCGAAGTGCTGACTCATGATTTCGGCGGCGGCGATGGCCTGGATCGTTTTGCCCAGGCCCATCTCATCGCCGATCAGGCATCGGCCCGCGCGGGCCGCGAACAGGGCGCCCTCGGCCTGATAGTCGTACAGCGGGACCTTGACGAGCTTCTTGATGTTGGCGCTCTTGACCCCCTTGGGATATTCGCGTTTGAGGATCTCTTCCCGCCGTGCGAGATCGCGTTTCTCGGCGACCCAGCGCAGCACGTCGTCGCGCAGGCGCAGCTCGTTGTCGATGGTCTGCGCCTGCTCGATGAACTCCTCGAAGATCGGCACGGCGAGCGGCAGGAGGATGCCTTCGTCGGAGAAGTACTGCTCGGCAAGGCGTGCGAGTTCGCGCGGGCAATCGCTGCCGGGACGGAAGCAGACATCGCGCTGCTTGCCGTAGCGGAGAAAGACCTCGCTATAGCTGGGTTGAAAGCCCTGAGCGAGGGCGGTCTTGCCGCCGCGGCGGTTTTCGAGACGAGCCATCACACACTCGATGTGCTTGCAGGTGCCGAGAGTGTTGGTGGTGAAGTCGCCGCAGGTGCAAGTGTTTTCGCCGAGGCTGGTGCCGCGGACGATGACGGTGTACGAGCTTTGGTTATCGGGATTGCGAACCAGGAACTCGGAGAAGACGGCATCGTCGCCGACGTTCTTGATGTCGAAGTTCTGGTTACGGCCATGTTCGCGGCGCAGGCCGATCTGCCAGTCTTCGAGCGGCATGCCCTCGGGCCGTTTGGTGCGGGAGAGCTTCGCGGGTTTGGCGTCTTTGCGTTTGGTCTTGGCGGACTTGGTCGGCATGACAGCATCCTTTCTGTGCTGAACTGGTAACATGATGTTGGCCTTGTTGTAGCCAAGAACAATCCTCCAGGCCAGTGGTGTCATCATGCGCACATTGACGACGCTGTGGTGCGTTTTCCTTTCGACTTCATCGATCCGGGCGCAAATCGAGCAAATCGACAGGGACGCGAAGGAGCCCCTGCTCTGCGTCCGCGAGGACACGCAAGGCCGGCTGTTCGTCGGCGGACGCGAATCGCTGTTCGTGTACGAGCCGGACGACAAAGCCGGCTACCAGTCACGCAAGTTGCTCTATCGCTTTCCGCCGCAATCGCTCGTCCACGACATCGAGATTCGCGGCCACGATCTTTACGTTCTGACGCGCAATGCGATCTACATGATTCCCGGCGCCGTCCGCGCGCGCGAAGGCTTGAAGCCGAGCAAGCTGATCTGGGGCGTCCCGCGCGGCGATCCCCGGCAAGGTTTTCGCGCGTTCGCCTGGGGGCCGGAAGGCGATCTCTACTTCACCGTTGGTTGCGCGCAGGCACAACACTGGACCTTTTTCAGCGGGCTCGATGAAACGGCGACGCCCTATCGCGGGACCGGCGCCGTCTTTCGCTGCAAGCCGGACGGGACGCGACTCCAGGTCGTCGCCAGCGGGTTGCGGCATCCCGATGGCCTCGCCTTCGATGAACGCTGGAACCTGTTTTGCTGTGACAGCGATTCGGCGAACCGCGGCCGATTGCTGCACCTCACGCCGCACGCTTTCTTCGGCGACGCGCTCCACGGTTCGGTGCAGCCCATGCTCGATGAACGCCGCACGTCACGAATGGCAGCGCTCAGCTCGGCAGGCGACGGGCTGCTCGTCGGCCGCAGCAAGGACATCCTGCGTTTGTCCATCGAGTTCCACGGAGCGAGCTTTCGTGCGACCGAGCGTGCGTTCCTGGACGGGAAACACGCCAACGCGATCACGCCCGGCTGCGCCGGACGAACCTTCGCGATTTTCGAGCAGCGCGAACTCGCCATGCTGACGGGCAACGATGCTCTCGATCGCTATGACGCTGTCGAAGCGACGCCCGAAAAGCTTTGGCAAGAACTGAACCACGCATCCTGGCCGCGGCGCTATCGCGCCCACATTGAAATGACGCGGCGCGGCGGCGAGTTCTTCAAACAAGCGAACAAGAAACTGCTCAACGCCAAGGCCAACGATCCCGCCTTGCATCACCTGATCTGGCTGGCGGCGCAGAGCGGACAGGGCAGCCGGCATCTGTTATCGCTCATCGATCAGCCGATTCCGCGCGTCCGGGCCCAGGTGCTGCGAGCGTTGACGGAGTTCCCGGAGCAGGTGCGCGATGAGCCGATCTTCACCAGCAGGCTGCTCGACGATGATCCGCACGTTCGGCATGCGGCGATGTCCGCGTTCTTCGCGCCGAAGGTGGCGTGGGGCAAGCCGATGCAGTTCGCGATCGAGCGCGGTCCCGCAGTCGACAGCGATCCCTACCTTCGGCAAACCGCGGCGATGCTGATCGCGAGGAAGTACACGCTCAAGCAGATCGACGACCTGTGCCGACGCTTCGACCCCGAGTTGCGTTTGGCGGGCGTCCTGGCGGCGGGCTTTCGCTTGACGCTGCCGATGACGACGAAGCGCGTCGGCGATCACCTGCCGCTCGCGAAATTCGCGGAGGAGTCGGCGTACGTCATCGAATATGCCGATGGTAAAATCGATCTGCGCGCGCACGGCCGGCTCGGCACGTTCACGTGGGCCCAGCACTGGAAGGCGGAAAAACACACCGAGGACGAGAATCTCACGTTCAAGCTGCTGCGCAAGATGCGCGACGATCGGGATGACATGGTGCGCGAGCAGGCGTTGTACTTTCTGAAAACGCTGGGCGAATAGGTTTTGCTACGCCGCAAGCGGCAATGTTAGGCCAGTTCCACCTCTGCCGGCTGCAGCACGAAGGCGTCCTGTCCCTCGGCGGGTTTGTTGATCTTGATCTTGCTGACGCGCCAGCCGTGATGTTCGAGCGACCCCTTGAACGGCGGCGACCCCGTGACGTTGCCGGTGAGCCGAATCGCTGACGGATCGAAACCCGCCGGCACCGTGACGACCGATTTCTCCTCGGCTTTCAACACTGGCTCGAGATCGAGATGTTCCTTGAGCACTTTCTGACAGCCCGCGTGAATCGTGCGCACGCCGGCGCCGAGCGTCTCGTTGTCGGCCCCGGCGACGTCTTCGAGGAGGAAGTCGATGAGCCGGCCCTCGCGCTGCATCAGCGTCAAGAGCAGAAGCGGGTCAGGCCACGGCTTGGGCGGCGGCGGCGGCGGCGGATTCAGCACGAGATCGACCGCCTCCTTGAACTTCGCGTCGCTCAAATAACGCTGGGCGATGTCGCCGGCCTTGCGGGCTTTCGCGAAATCGCCGCCGACCTGGAGGTAGCGAACGACGAAGTAGATCAGGGCCATCGCGGCCGCGGTGCCGGCGATGGCGTAGCCGATTTCCGGTTGCATCGTGGTTCCTTTCGTGGATGAAGACATCAGGATTATATTGCTTTGACGAGCCGTCCGCCGCGAGCGGTTCCAGTAGGTCAGGCTTTCCAGCCTGACGGAACCCGCAGGAACGTCAGGCTGGAAAGCCTGACCTA
>JACQFG010000304.1 GCA_016200155.1 Planctomycetota bacterium
GAAAGAGCCGCTCTTTCGCGGAGCGAAAGGCGACATTACGCAAACTGACTTTCGCCCTCCCACCTGGTGATCTTCCGATCATGCGCAACCATCGAACCCTCGTTTGCACGTTGATCCTCTTGACGCCGGCTTCGCTGTTTGCCCAGACGCCGAAGACGATCGAGTTCAACCGCGACATTCGGCCCATCCTGTCCGAGAATTGCTTCCTGTGCCACGGTCCGTCGAAGGCGGGACGCAAGGGCGACCTGCGTCTCGACACCAAGGACGGCGCCGCGACGGTGCTCGCGCATGGCAAACCCGATGGCAGCATGCTGTACAAGCGCATCACGTCCACGGACCCCTTCGAACGCATGCCGCCGGCGAAGTCGGGCAAGAAGCTCACCGATGCCCAGATCGAGCTGATCCGCCGCTGGATCGAGCAAGGCGCGAAATGGCAGGAGCACTGGGCGTTCATCGCGCCAACCCGGCCGGAGTTGCCGATGGTCAAGAACGCGAAGTGGGGGCGCAATCCGATCGATGCGTTCATCCTGGCCCGGCTGGAGAAAGAGGGGATCACGCCGTCCGTCGAGGCCGACGCGCGCACGCTGATTCGGCGCGTGACGCAAGACTTGACGGGATTGCCGCCGACGGTCGCGGAGGTCGAGGAGTTCGTCACCGCGTGGGAAGCTGCGGGCGCTAAACGCGAAGCGATATATGGAAATCTGGTGGATCGGTTGTTGAACTCGCCGCGCTACGGCGAACGCATGGTGCTCGAATGGCTCGACGCCGCTCGCTACTCCGACACCAACGGCTACCAGACCGACGGCACCCGCGCCATGTGGCCATGGCGCGACTGGGTCATCGATGCCCTCAACAAGAACATGCCGTTCGACCAGTTCACCATCGAGCAGATCGCCGGCGACATGCTGCCGAACCCGACGATTCCGCAGAAGATCGCGACCGGCTTTCATCGCAATCACATGCTCAACGGCGAAGGCGGCCGCATCGCCGAGGAATCGCGCGTCGATTACGTCGTCGATCGCGTCGATACCACAGGCGCCGTCTGGCTCGGACTGACGGCGGCGTGCGGCCGATGCCATGATCACAAGTACGACCCGATCACGCAAAAAGAGTACTACCAGCTCTACGCCTACTGGAACAGCATCGCCGAAGTCGGCGGCGTCGACCGCCGCAGCGGCACCGGCGCCCCTGTTCTAGATCTGCCCACGCCCGAACAGCAGGAGAAAATCGCCAAACTCGAGAAGAGCATCAGCGACCTGCAATCCTCGTTTAGCGCCCGCGAAAAAAGCATCCTCGAGAACCTCAAAGCCAAGGACAAGAAACTCCCGGACAAGAAATCCCCCGACTACGCCAAGTTGATCGCGAGTCGCCCGCACGGCAAGGAGTTGCTCAAATTGCAAACTGCCCTCGACGCCGAGAAAAAGAAACTGACGGACGCGAAGAACAGCGTCCTCATCACCATGATCATGGAAGAACGCAAGGACCCGCGCGATACCTTCGTCCTCGAACGCGGCATCTACAACAAGTACGGCGCGAAGGTCACGCCCGGCATCCCGAAAGCCTTTCCGCCGTTGCCGAAGGACGCGCCGAACAACCGCCTCGGCCTCGCGAAATGGCTCGTCTCGAAGGACAACCCGCTCACTGCAAGAGTCACCGTCAATCGTCTCTGGCAACAAACCTTCGGCATCGGCCTTGTCAAGACCTCCGAAGACTTCGGCGTCCAGGGCGATATTCCAAGCCATCCGGAGCTGCTCGATTGGCTGGCGGTCGAGTTCATGCAACCAACGGCGAGCGTGCGACCAACGGCGAGCCGGGAGCGTAAGCGACCGGAGGGCTGGGACATGAAGCATCTCCACCGCCTCATCGTCACCAGCGCGACCTATCGCCAGTCATCGAAGATCACGCCCGCCGCCTTCGAACGCGATCCCGACAACCGACTGCTCGCCCACGCTCCGCGCCTGCGGCTCAGCCCGTTCCAGTTGCGCGATCAAGCCCTGAGCCTCAGCGGCCTGCTCGTCGACAAGCTCGGCGGCCCGCCGGTGCGGCCGTACCAGCCGCCGGGCCTGTGGGAGGACTTCAGCTTCAACCAGATCAAGTACGTGCAGGACAAGGGCGACAAGCTCTATCGCCGCAGCCTGTACACGTTCTGGCGTCGCTCGATCGGTCCGCCGAACATGTTCGACACGCCGAACCGCCAGGTCTGCACGGTCCGGCAAGCCCGCACGAACACGCCGCTGCACGCGCTCATCCTGATGAACGACGTGACGTTCGTGGAAGCATCGCGCGTCTGGGCCGAGCGCTTGATGGCGCAGGAGAAGACGCCCAGTTTACGTTTAGCGCTCGCGTGGCGCCAGGCGACTGCGCGGGCCCCCAGTCCACAGGAACAAATGGTGCTGCTCGCCGGCTACGAGCGCGTCTTGAAGCAATACCAGGCCGACCCGAAAGCTGCCGAGAAGCTCGTCACCACCGGCGAATGGCCGCGCGCCAAAGGGTTGGATGTCGCCGAACACGCGGCGCTGACAGCGATGGCGAACATGATTCTGAACCTGGATGAGGTGATTACGAAGGAGTGATGGTAGACATCACGCTCCGCGTGATGAAGCAGCCGGAGAACGTGACGCACAATCAGGGACACTATCCAAATCATCACGCGGAGCGTGATGTCTACCGTCTGACGCCGCCTATGAATGCTTCACCACTCGCTATTTGTTTGTTCGACCCCGAAACCGAGGTAGCGGTGGTCGAACGTCGGTTGCCGCACTGGTCGCAATCCGGAGCGATAACGTTCATCACCTGGCGAACGGAGGATTCGATGCCGAAGGATGTGCTCGATCAGTGGTTCAAGGACCGCA
>JACQFG010000305.1 GCA_016200155.1 Planctomycetota bacterium
ATGGCGAGGAGATTGATTATTCCCGTTCGCCCGAGCCGCCACTCATGGCCGATGACGCTGCATGGGCGGTGAAAATCATTCGCGCCAAACAAAAGACATAGACGCAAGATCGTCAGCTGCTCTCGTTTGAGTTCCTATAACAACAATTACCCGCCTACCATCCCGTTGTCGCTTTTTCCCGGAGAAACCCACCCATGTTGCACATCCCGATTTCGCGTTGGGGCGAGCCGTACAAGAGCCTCGAACTCGACAAGGTCGTCCATTTCAACACCGGCGAAGTCCTCGCCGAGGTCAGCCGGGCCAACGGCGGGCTGGTCGAGCGTGACATGAAACATGCGCCGCGCGCCCGCAAGGTGCTGCAGGAGATCCCCATCAAGAAGCTGCTCGAGATCGTCAAGAAGGCCGGCGAGCTGTACGCCACCGCGGAATTGCCGCTGGGCGAAGGCGGCACGCAGACGCCGGCGCAGTTCGCGCGCATGCAGTCCGCGACCACGGGCCTGCCCGAGCACATGTGCAAGTTCAACATGGAGAAGAACCAGTTCGTCCTCGCCAACATGGATAAGATCCTCGACTCGCTCACGCGCGGCCTCGATCTCGACATCCTCTCGCGCGGCTACGGCGTCGAGGCCCGCGGCGTTCCGGTCAGCTATCAATGCCAATCGCCCGTGCTCGGCATGGTGCTGCCGTCGAACTCGCCCGGCGTACACACGCTCTGGCTGCCGATCATCCCGATGCAAGTCGGGCTGGTGCTCAAGCCCGGCCCGCAAGAGCCGTGGACGCCGTACCGCATGATGGAGGCGTTCATCAAGGCCGGCATCCCCAAGCAGGCGATCGCGATCTATCCCGGCCTGGGGGACGTCGGCGCCGCTGTCTTGCAGCACTGCCCGCGCAGCCTGATCTTCGGCGGCACCGCGACCGTCGAGCAATACAAGGGCAACCCGCGCGTCCAGGCGCACGGCCCCGGCTTTTCCAAGATCCTCCTCGGCGACGACAAGGTCGACGAATGGGAAAAGTACCTCGACATCATGTGCGACAGCGTCTTCGTCAACTCAGGGAGAGGCTGCATCAACTGCTCGGGCGTCTGGGTGAGTCGGCATGGCAAGAAGATCGCCGAAGCGATGGCCGCCAAGATCGGTCCGGTCGAGCCGCTGCCCCCGGAGGACCCGAAGTCCGCGCTGGCCGCGTTCACCGTCCCCGGCCAGGCCGACGCCATCAACAGCCAGATCGATCAGGACGTCAAGGAAGCCGGCGTCATCGACTGCACCGCCAAGTACGGCAATCGGCTCGTCAAGCGCGAACACTGCGACTACATGCGTCCCACGGTCATCTACTGCGAGAACCACACGAAGGCGATCGCCAAGAAGGAGTTCATGTTCCCGTTCACGACGGTCGTCGAATGTCCGCAGGAAAAGATGCTCGAATCGATCGGTCCGACGCTGGTCTGCTCGGCGATCACCGAGGACGCGAAGTTCCAGCGGGCCTTGACGGACGCGACCCACATCGACCGCCTCAACATCGGCCCGATGAAGACGATCGCCCTCAACTGGCTGCAGCCGCACGAGGGAAGCATCGTCGACTTCCTGTTCCGAGCGCGGGCGTTCCAGTTCGACAAGGGGTTCACCAAGATCTGAGTTTTCTTCGTTTAGCGCCCGCGCGATGCCACGCGGGCGCATTGTTGATTCGCGGAGATGTCGTCGTGGATGTCCCTGACGAGGCAAATGACATTGCCGCCGAACTTGGCTGGGACCGCCCGGTCGGTGCGTTTCACGGACTGACCGCGCCTCTCGGATTCGCGTTCTTAATGACGCTCATGGCTGGGCTTGGTGTTGTCATCAGCGTGTTGTACGTCAGCTCGCTCTACCTCAATAGCCGTCGAGGCCCGCTCCCAGGTTACGCGGAAGGAGGAATTGTCGCTGTAGCGATCGCAGTCCTGCTACTGATCGTCGGCGTCGTGATGCTGACGTATTATCCTCCGCGCCGAGTGTTCGTCTACAACGAAGGCGTCGTGTATTTGGCAGGGAGGACGAAACACGTGTGCCCTTGGGCGCACATCAGCGCGGTTTGGCAAAATACCACCGCTGTATTCGTGGCAGCGATTCAGACGAGCAGGGCAGGTGCGATTACCGTCACAATGAATGATGGAACAACATGGTCGGCCGACTCTACCACGCTCAAAGGCGCGAGCGATCTCATCCCGATCATTCAAGAAGAAGTAACCCGGCGCCTTCTTCCAGATTACCGCAGGCGGTTCCAGGCCTGGGAATCGATTCCATTCGGTAGGCAATTACAGATTTCGCGCGATGGACTGGCCACTTCCAGGGGCTTCCTACCTTGGACGGAAATCCAGTACGCCTGCCTTCAGGCTGGCTATTTTTGTGTGCAACGACGGGGCGCCTGGATATCGGTTTGGGCCAACGTTCCCGTGAAGAAGATTCCGAACGTGTACGTTCTCGACGCGATCCTAAAAGGCATTCCCGGAATCAACTGATTTGAGTCGTCACTTCTGCAAGAGCAGCTTCCCGCGCCGCGTGATCCGCAGCACGTAGCGCTGCCCCTCGTGTTCGATGCAAATCTCGCGCTGCCCGCCGAAGAGGGTGCGTGCGGAGATGACCTTCGGTTCATTCCCTGGCGATTTCGCAACCGAATCGGCGCGTTCCTGATTGAGATCGTCGGCATTTTTCATCGCTCGGTTTCTCCCGGTCCAACCCGCCCGATTAACCTACAATTATTGAGACTTAGTGTCAACTATTTTCCAACCTGACGAAAGCACGATAAATATTAGGAATTTGAATCTTGATGAAAATTTCTATTTTCCGCCTTGCCGACGCCGCTAGCGACGCTATCATGATTTTGTTGAGATCGTGTATCAGTTAGAGGCTGCTCCGCCACCGCAGCGAGGGTCTCCTCGCATCCGCCGCAATGCACCTCACCTCACAAGGTTTCCTTTTCAAAAGGAGGGTGCAATGCGTCGTTCCGCGTTTACGCTCATCGAGCTTTTGGTGGTGATTGCGATCATCGCCATCCTGATCGCCCTGTTGATTCCCGCCGTTCAGAAAGTGCGCGAGGCGGCCGCGCGCACGCAGTGCTTGAACAACCTCAAGCAGCTCGGCCTGGCCTCCCATGGCTACATGAACGTCAACAAGACGATGCCGGCCAACGGCATCTACAGATGGAACGGCTCCGGCGTGACCCAGGTTTCCGCGTGGTCGGCCCTGGCGCGCATGCTGCCCTACGTCGATCAGGAGGCACTATTTCGCAACATCAACTTCGGCCTCCCCTACAGCCAGCAGCCGGCAATCACCTCGCAGCGCGTCGCCCTATTCGTCTGTCCCAGCGAGACCAATGACAGGGGCAGCGGCACCGATCCGGTTTACGGCAACAAGCACTGGCCGCTCAACTATGCCGTCAACCTCGGCACCTGGCAGGTTTTGACGAAACCGACGATGCAAGGCGGCGACGGCGCGTTCAGCTCGAACATCGGGTACGGGCCCGCGCACATCACCGACGGCATGAGCAACACGCTGGCGATGGCAGACGTCAAGGCCTACACGAACAAGGTCGCCGGCAGTCCCAACACGATCGCGTATGGCTATTCCGTGCCGCCGCCGTCGTCGGGTTCGCCGCCGTTTGGCATGCCGGGGATGTCGACCTCCTTTGATCCGACCAAGTTCACGCATGCCGAGTGGGTGGACGGCAAGGTTCACGAGACCGGCTTCACGACGACCTTTCCGCCGAACACCGCTGTGCCGTTCACCAGCAACGGCGTCACCTATGACGTCGATTTCGTCAGCGCCGGCGAGACGAGCGTGGGCGACACGTATGCCGCGGTGACTTCGCGCAGCTATCATGCGGGGCTAGTCAATGTCCTGATGATGGACGGCTCGGCGCGTTCCCTGATGTCAACGGTCTCGTTGCAAACCTGGCGCGCTCTCGGCACACGGGCCGCCAATGATGTCCCGGTCGATTTCTGATTCCACAATTCGAGGCTCACGCAAAGGCGCAAAGGCGCAAAGCGGGATTGAAATGGGCATTCGCCTTCTTTGCGCCTCTGCGTCTTTGCGTGAGCGCTCGCCGAGATTTTTTCCTTGGCGTTCGCCTTCGCTTCTCGGAAACTGTTTGTGTACCAAGAAACCTTCCAGGCTCTCCGAGGCACTGCCATGAAAAAGCGTTACCTTCTCCTGATCGCTTTGCTGCTCCCCTGCTTCGTCGAGATCACGCCGGTCGACGGTGAAGCGAAGGTCGTCGCAGGCCCCGATCTCATCGTGCACAACGCCAAGGTGCTGACGGTCGATGCCAAGTTTTCGATCGCCCAGGCCATTGCCGTCAAGGGCGACCGCATCGTGATGGTGGGGAACAACGAGGCCGTCATGAATCTTGCCGGGCGCGCGACGAAAGTCATCGACGCCAAGGGCAAGACCCTCATGCCCGGGCTATACGACAGCCACACCCATCCGCTCGGGGCGGCGACCAGCGAGTTCGACGAGGAATTGCCGTACCTGAAATCGCTGGAGGACGTGTTCGCGTACATCCGCGCCAAGGCGGCGAAATTGCCCGAAGGCGAATGGATCGTCCTGCGGTTCGCGTTCCCGACGCGCTTCAAGGAGGCGCGCTTCCCGACTCTTGCCGAACTCGACGCGGTTGCGCCGAAGCATCCGGTGCTGCACAATGCCGGGCCGGCGAGCATGGTCAATTCGATGGCGCTCAAGGTCTCCGGCGTCACCAAGGAGACGAAGAACCCGTCCAATGGCGTCATCGTCAAGGATCCCAAGACCGGCGAGCTGACCGGCATGCTCCGCAACGCCACCGGCGTCCTCAAAGGCGTCCCCGGCGGCAAGGCGACCGGCAAGGATCAACGCGAAGCCGTCAAGAAATTGTTCGCTCTCTACAATTCCTTCGGCATCACCAGCATCTCCGATCGCAGTGCCAGCCGGGGCGGGTTCGATCTCTATCACGATCTGCTCAAGAAGGACGAGCTGACCGTGCGCATCAATGTCTGCCCGAACTTCAGCCCCTACGGCACCCGCGAGGACATCGCCAAGCGTTTCGACAACTTGCCTGGCAAGGACGGTAGGTTCGGCCCGACCGGGCGCGGCGGCATCTGGATCCGCATCGGGCCCATCAAGTTCTTCCTCGACGGCGGCATGCTCAACGGCACCGCCTACATGCGCCAGCCCTGGCCGCCGGGCCCGACGTATCAGATCGTCGAGAAGGACTATCGCGGCCTGTTGTTCACGCCGCCGGAGCAGGTCAAAATCGTCGCCGAGGAAGCGGCGAAGCGCGGCTGGTCCGTGACCGCGCACACCGCCGGCGAAGGGGCGATGGACGTGCTGCTCGACGGCTACGAGTTCGTCGATCGCATCGTGCCGATCAAGGATTTGCGATTCTGCATCACGCACGCCAACTTCCCGAGCCAGCAGAACCTCGAACGCTGCAAACGCCTCGGCGTCGTCGCCGACGTGCAGCCCGCCTGGCTCTACAAGGACGGCGCTACCCTCGAGAAGGTGCTGGGACAAGACCGGATCCGCTGGTTCCAGCCCTACAAGAGCTGGCTCAAGTACACCACGATCGGCGGCGGCTCGGATCACATGATCAAGCTCGACCCGCGCAAGGCGACCAACCCGTGGGACCCCTGGCTCGGAATCGAAACCGCCGTCACGCGCAAGCTCGAATCGGGCAAGGTGCTGATGCCCGAGGAATGCCTGAGCCGCGAGGAGGCCCTGCGGCTCTACACGATCAACAACGCGTACCTGGGCCGCGAGGAAAAGGACAAGGGCACGCTGGAGCCCGGCAAGCTCGCCGACTTCATCCTGATCGACCGCGATTACCTGACGACGCCCGACATCGGCGGCACGCGCGTGCTCCAGACGTTCGTCGGCGGGAAGATGGTGTATGAGCGGAAGGAGTGAAGCTGTAGGATAATGGTTGACCGGTAAGGAGTCCCCCATGGCCGCGAACAACCTCCCCGATGCTCGGCGATTCCGCAATATTGCCTTTTGGGTTGTTATCGGCACTTCCGCATTGGCGATTGGTGCAGTGGTGGCGGCTTTTCTTTGGCGAACGCCGCCGAACGAACGGATCAGCGAGCAAGCATTTGAGAAATTACACCAAGGAATGACGGAGCTGGACGTACAAGAAGTTATTGGCCTGCCCGCCGGGAACTATTCCCGTGAACCGGTGATTCACGCCGAAGCTCCTAGACTTGTTCGATACGAAAATGAGGCAGTCTTGAATTCCAATTTGAGGACTTGGACTGCCAGGACAATCGAGATTGGCGTCGCATTTGACAACAAGGGCAGATTGGCGGAAAAGTGGTTATGCCGAATGCGGCCTCGCCGGAATACGACTTATGACTAGCGTAGCATGAGGAACGCCATGAACGTACAAATAATCGATCGCGGCCGTGGCCCGGAGATCAAGGGGACGCGGATCACCGTATACACCATCTGGGACTACGCGCGCGAAGGCCATCACCACACGTTTATCGCGGCGTTACTCGGGCTATCGTCGGCCCAGGTGCAGGCGGCGCTCGAGTACATCGAACAGCACAAGGACGAGGTGCTCGCGGACTACCAGAAGATCCTAGATCGTGCCGCCAACCCGCCGCCGTATTCACCTGAGGTGCAGGCGAAGGTCGACGCCATCAAGGCAAAATACGACGCCCTCTGGGCCGACCGGCGCAAGAAGGCGATGGAGAACGGCGATGCGCGCGATCATGGCGGATAACGACATCCAAGGACAAATGCACATTCTCATGCTCATCCTGGAAAGCGAGGCTTGGCGCGACGTTTGGATCGCACTCAAACTTTCGGTGAGGACATTCGCTGACCTTGGGCTGACCACTGGAGTTTCAGACGCAGACCTTTGGCATGCGTGTCAAAAGGAAGGAATCGTCTTAATCACGGGGAACCGAAACGAGGAAGGCCCAGATTCTCTGGAAGCCACGATCCAGGCATCCAACACGCCAATGAGCCTCCCCGTGGTGACCCTTTCCGACGCAAACAAAGTCATCTTTAGTCCGGCCTACGCCGGCCAAGCCGCAGAGAGAATCCTGGAATACCTCATGGATATCGACAACGTTCGCGGCACCGGCCGATTGTGGGCGCCCTGATTCAGGCGGATTTCAACTTCAGCAACACCGTCGCGCCGCCCGCGACCTTGTCGCCGACCTTGACGCACACCTCGCTGGCCGATCCTGCCGGGATCAGCACGTCGGTGCGGGAGCCGAGCTTGATCATGCCGATGCGTTCGCCCTTTTTGAGCACGTCGCCGATCTTGAGCCAGCAGACGATGCGGCGGGCGATGGCCCCGGAGATCTGCTTGACGCGCATGGGGCGCTTCGTCGTGGGTTCGATCATGTCGATCCAGAGCTGCTCGTTGCGGACAGCGCTGTCGGGATTGCGGGCGTCGAGGTATTCGCCGGGGAAGTAGCGCACGTCGGTGACGACGCCGTCGAACGGGCAGCGGTTGACGTGGACGTTGAAGATCGACAGGAAGATGCTGATCCGCAACGCCTTGCCGAACTCCGGCTCGTCGACATCCTCGACATTCGTGACCGTACCGTCAGCCGGACTGACCAGAACATCGGGATCGGCCGGAATGACGCGAGTCGGATCGCGGAAGAACGTGATGATCTCCAGCTCGACTAATGACAGCGCCACGAACGGGACCCAGAAAAGCCAGTGCACCTCGAGCGCGGCCCACACGCAGTTGCCGGCGAAGATAAGGTACACCAGCGTGAAGAGCGTCATCTCCGCGAAGCCGTGGCGTGCGAAGCCGAGATGGTTGCGATAGGCGTACGGATCGTCCTCGGGTTTGAAGAAGTAGCCGCAGACGTTGCGGGCGTACTTGAGATCGCGCGAATCGATGATATCGTGCGGGCAGTCAGGGCACTCGCCTTGCCGTTTGGCCTGCATGGCGGCGACGTAGCCGGGGCAGAGCTTGCGCAGCCAGAACTTGCGGAAGCGCGCCCAGGCGAGTTCGACGGCCATGCACGTGCCGCCGCCGGGCTGGATGCTGGTCGGTTTTTGGGGCGTCGTGGGGAGAGGCATGCGTCAGTTCGGTCCTTTCCGCTTGAACGTCATTGCCGCGGTGTGGGCAAGGTCGAGTTCATCGGGCCCGCTGGCCGATGCGTTGCTCACTTCGACGTCGATGCGAATCATGCGGTCGCCGTCGTCGGCAGCATAGCGAATGCCGCGGGTTTCCTTCGAAGTATGGCGCACGCGGAGGAAGGAAAGGCCGTCAAGCTTGCCGGTCTCGATCGGTGCGTGCGACCAATCATTCGGAAACTTGGCGTCGAGTTTTTGCATCAAGTCGAGCCAGGCCTTGACCTGATCTTCGGACCGCGTGGGCTTCTCCGGCTGGATCACGTCGATACTCACCGTCGTCCGATTTGCGTCCTTGCGATAACCGGTATGCCATTCCATCGTCTCTCTGGGCACCGGAAATAGTTCCGCCGCGAACTTGCTGTGGGTCTTCTCCCAGCCCTTCGGCGAACGAATCGTGTAGCCGAAGCATTCCATGGGAGCGTCCAGTTTGTCGAGCAACTTCGCGTTTGGCGTCCACCCAGCCGTCGGGATCGAGAGCTTCGGCGGCGTCACGGGCACTTCTTTCGGCTTTGCGGCCGGCTTCTCTTTGGCTTGCTCGTCGGTTTGGGGTGGATCATTGGGCGCAGGCCGTTTGCAGCCCGCGGCGATCAGGAGCAGAAAGACGATCCAGCGCATCGAGGCTCCTTGGAACTGCATGGCTCGGACGTAACCGGGGCAGAGCTTAGGCAGCCAGAAATTGCGGAAGCGCGCCCAAGCGAGATCGATGGCCATGCACGTGTCG
>JACQFG010000306.1 GCA_016200155.1 Planctomycetota bacterium
GTGAGGATCAAGAATCGTTTCATGGGGGCTCCCACATATAGCCCGCCATTCATGGCGGGTTTGGTTGTGCCCGCCATGAATGGCGGGCTATATGCTGATCGGCCGGTAATGTCGCCAAAATCGCGGCTCCGTGTCAAGGCGAACGTCACACGCCGATGCGCACGTCGATGTGGCGGATCGCCTGCTCGATGCGCTGCTGGGCCGCGGCGTGATCGTTCGCGCGCAGATCCCGGCAAATCTCGCCCAGAGCGGCGAACAGCTTCTTCTGCTGCACGTCGCCCGACCACCAGGCGGCAAGCCGGCGCACTTTCGCCTCGGCTTGCACGATCCGCGTCAAGGCGCGGAACTGCCAGTTCGGCCAGTGCTTGGCGGCGTACAGCATCAGCGAGTGCCGCGTCACCATTCGCAAGACCGCCGGCACCGCCCGCTGATGCAGCGGATGATGGTGCACGACCGTCAAGTTCGGCTCGTACCACACCGACCAGCCGCGCTGCTGGGCCCGCCGGCATAGATCGACGTCTTCGTAGTACAGGAAGAATTTCTCATCGAGCCCGCCCAGCTCGCGCAGACAGTCGCCGCGCACCAGCAGGCAGCAGCCCGTGACCCACGCCGCCGGGCAGCGCTGCTCCGTCGCCAGCGTGTGATACTTGCGTCGGCTGCGCGGCAATAGCATCCGTGTCAACGTCGACAGCAGCGTCGGGAACGGGCCCGCCGACAGCTGACGCGAGCCGTCGCTGTTGCGCAGATGAAATCCGACGATCCCCGCGTTCGGCTCCAGGCGGTCGAGCATCTGCGTTACGCCGTCGAGAAATTCCTCCGACGGCGTCGTATCGGGATTCAGCAAGAGGAACCAGTCGCCCCGGCTCAGGCGGCAGCCCTCGTTGACCGCACGCGCGAACCCGCGATTGCGATCCCAGCGCCGCAGCGACACGTGCGGCAGACGGCGCAGACGTTTCATCACCGGATGCGCCGGCGAATGGTTATCGACGATGACGATCTCGGCCAGGCCGCTTTGAGTGCATGTCGCGGTCTGCAGCAGGCGCACGAGTTCCTCGGTGCGGCCCCATTGGCGATAGTTGACGATGACGACGGAGAGCCGCGGCACGCCGAGCCTGGCGGGCGAACGGGACTGCGCGGGAGCCTGGAGTTGGGGGTCGACAGCGATCGACGGCGGCACAACGTGCAAGACGGGCTCCTTCCCTGGATCCGGTCCGCGGTGCAGGCAGCCTGCCCGCACGGTCGGCCGAATTGTACGCCGTCTGGGCGGTGCGATTCAATGCCGAGTGACAAAGGAAGCTCACGCAAAGGCGCAAAGGCGCAAAGAAGTAGAACTGAAAGCCGAGTGAATGATTTCCTTTGCGCCTTTGCGCCTTTGCGTGAACTCATCGACGCGCAAATTTCGCCAGACCGCGCCGTTTTCCGCGTCGGACGTGCCGACGTTGCCGAATATGTGTAACTTACCTGGTAACCCGCCCATTCCCGAGGACCGAACCGCTCGGCCTGTCTCAGTCCATCGTTCGCAACGGGCGATGAATGGATAGAGAAGGCAATCTCCACGCTCCAAGCAAGGTTGCATCATCGTGAAAAAGTGGCTGTTGATCGCTGCCGGCGTCGTCGTGGTCGGCTGCGGACTGTACTTCTGGTGGGGCCTGACCGGCACGCCGACGCTGCACGAGCGCTCGCTGAAGTTCGCGGAAGTTCGGCAGACGACGATCCGCGACACCATCAGCGCCACCGGCCTGGTGGAGCCGCGCGAGATCGTGCTCGTCAGCAGCAAGTTCCCCGGCATTGTCACCCACCTGGGCGGCGAGATCGGCGCCAGCGTGTCGTCGGGGGATGTGCTGGCACAGCTCGACATGCGCGACGTCAATCTGAAGATCGAGGAAGCCGCCGCGGGAGACAAGGCCGCCGACGCCGCCCTGTTGCAGGCCAGGGCATCGCTGGATCAGGCGGAGGCGAGCAAGAAAGCTGCCGACCAGAACCTGGAGACGCAAAAGCGAACGGCAACGATCGGCGGGTTCAAGACCGAGAAGGAATACGCCGAGGCCCAGGTGCAGACGGCACTGGCGGGCATCAAGGTCGCCAATGCGGGCATCAAGGTTGCCGAGGCCAAGAAGCAGGCCGCCCAGACCGCGATCAAGGAGGCCGAGCTGGCCCGCGATCTCACCCGCCTCGTCGCGCCCGGCTCTGCAAACGACGCCAAGAAGCGGGCGTTTCTCATCCTCGATCGCAAGGTCAACGAAGGCCAGATGGTCGGTCCGCAATCGGGCCCGCTCTTCACGCTGGCCGGCAGCCTCGATGTCGTCGAGGTCCACGCCCAGGTCGTCGAAGGGGACGTCAACCAGATTCGCCCCGGCCTGTCGGCGTATTTCAAGATCAAGGATTACAACAACGACGACGTCGAGTTTCAAGGCAAGATCCACCGCATCCGCCCGCTCTCCAGCAGCATCAAGGGGGCGGTTTACTACGACGCGGTGATCACCGTTCCCAATCGCCTGGACGAAGGCAGCAAGGAATGGCAGCTCCGTCCCGGCATGACGGCGCCCGTCGATATCGTTCGCCGCGAAAAGAAGGACGTTTGGCAAGTCCCGACCGCCGCGCTCAACTTCAAGCTGGACCCCGCCTACTTGACCGACGCGACGAAGGCCGACATCGAAAAAAGGAAGGGCAAGGACTGGCAGCCTCTGTGGGTCTGGGACGAAGCGACGCGCCGGCCGACGCCGATCTTCATCCGCGTCGTGCCGCACAACGACGAGATCGCCCTGAAGGACGGCGAAGGCAACGAGATCCTCGAATGGGAGACGGGCAAGACGCCGAGCGGCCCGTTGCGCGTCATCATCGAGGCCCCACCGGCGCGGCCGCCAGGGTTCTTCGATCAACCGGCGAACGTGAAAATCTGATGCTCTTCGTTTAGCGCCCGCGCGGCGCCACGCGGGCGCTAAACGAATACGGACTTGACATGCGTATCGTCATCGAGCTACAGATTCGCGCCGGCGAGTTCGTCACCATTCGCGGGTCGAGCGGATCGGGTAAATCGACGCTCATGAACATCCTCGGCTGCCTCGATCGGCCGACGGCGGGCGAATACTACCTCGACAGCGAAAACGTGCAGCGCCTGAGCAAGACGTCGCTCGCCCACCTGCGCAACCGCAAGCTCGGCTTCGTCTTCCAGGGCTTCAACCTGCTCAAGCGCATGACCGCCGTCGACAACGTCGAGATGCCGCTGGTCTACTCCGGCATGTCGGTACAGTGCCGTCGGGAGAAAGCGCTGCGGATGCTGGAGCTGGTCGATCTGAAGAATCGCGCGTATCACCATCCCAATCAGCTTTCCGGCGGGCAGCAGCAGCGCGTCGCCATCGCCCGGGCATTGGTCAACGAGCCGCAGATCCTGTTCGCCGACGAGCCGACGGGGAATCTCGACTCGAAGACCGGGCAGGAGATACTGATCGAGTTCGAACGGCTCAACCGCGAGTTGGGCCAAACGATCGTGATGGTGACGCACGACGCCGCCGTCGCCGAGCGGGCGCCGCGGCAGATCGTGGTGCGCGACGGGCTGATCGCCAGTGACACTTGCCATGGAGCGACCTGTGTGACGTCGCTGGCGTGAAATCCGAATTCCGAATTTTCGTGGTGCGGGCGGCTCGCCTGCACATTTTGTCTGCCGGCAAGTGACCCGTGCAGGCGAGCCGCCTGCACCACGAAAATTCGACCTAATCTTGGGTGAGTTTTCTGATTCGGATTTCGGATTTGTTTCGGATTTCGATATTCGGTTTTCGGATTTGACATGAACCTCCTCACTGCCTTCCGCATCGCCCTGAACGCCCTCGTGATGCACAAGGGCCGCAGCACGCTCACCAGCCTCGGCATCATCATCGGCACCGCGGCCGTCATCTCCATGGTCTCCGCGGCCGGCGGGGCGCGCACCAAGCTCGACGAACGCCTCGATAACGTCGGCAAGACACTCATCGTCATTCGCGCCGGCGCCCGTACCGCCAACGGCACGCTCGCCGACGTCAAGCCGCTCACCAACGAGGAAGCTACCGTCCTGCGCCGCCAGCTGCGCAGCAGCACCACCGGCCTCGCCGAGGTCCAGGCTTCCGTCCGACTCGTCGCCACGCGCACGCGCAACTGCGTCACCATGGTCGTCGGCACCAGCCCAGACATGCGCCGCGTCCGCGGCTGGGTCGTCCAGCACGGCCAATTCCTCTCCGACGAAGACCTCAAAAAACAAGGCGCCGTCTGCGTCATCGGCCAAACCGTCCGCGAAAAGCTGTTTCCCGACATGCCCAACCCCGTCGGCCAAACCATTCGCGTCGATCGGCTCCAGCTCCGCATCATCGGCGTCCTCGAAGCCAAGGGCCGCTCCCCCATCGGCGGTGATCAGGACGATCAGCTCTTCATCCCCCTCACCACGATGCAGCGCAAGCTCGCCGGCGATGAAATCCTGGCGATGCTGCTGACCTCCGTGGACAGCGTCGAGAAGCTCGAAAAAACCAAAGAGGACATCGCCCGAATCTTGCGCGACAAGCGCCGCGTCCGGCCGGGCCTCGAAGATTTCGACGTCTCCAGCGTGCAAGAAATGGCCGAGATCGCCGTCGTCATGACGCGCACCATGCAGTTCCTCATCGGCATCATCGCCTCGATCTCGCTCGTCGTCGGCGGCATCGGCATCATGAACATCATGCTCGTCTCGGTGACGGAAAGGACCCGCGAGATCGGCATCCGCATGGCCATCGGCGCCACCCCCGCCGACATCCTCACGCAATTCCTGATCGAGGCCGTCTTGCTCTCGCTTCTGGGCGGGCTGATCGGCATCTCGCTCGGCATCGGCGCCGCAGTCGGTCTTGCCAAGGCCGCCAACTGGCCGATCTTCGTCGATTACTCGATGGTGATCCTGTCGTTCGTCATCTCGGGCAGCGTCGGCGTGTTCTTCGGATACTATCCGGCCCTGAAGGCGTCGCGGCTCGACCCGATCGAGGCGCTGCGCTACGAATAATTCGTTTAGCGCCCGCGCGGTCCGAGGAGACGCGCGGGCGCTAAACGAGGAAATTCGATTCAGCTGCGTCTTTGTGGCGCGACGAAACTTTTTTTCCACGCCTCTTCACTTCATTCTGCGCCGATCATCACGATTTCTTCAACCGACCGCGCCGTGCTTCCTAGAATGTTCGGACAAGCTGTGATGCTTACCCGTTTTTCTCCGAGCGGGGCGCAAACGGATTTCCCATCCGCACGCTCCATCATACTCTTGCTTCCGGGTTTCATTCTCGAACCACGCGGTAGATTCCGCGCGCAGGAGGAGTGTTCGTTGAACACCACTTATGATGTCGTGGCGGCAGTGGCGCAAGCCCTCAGCCAACGGATTGGGGAAGCTCGTTACAATCTCTGGTTTGCCGGCAAGACCAAGTTCGTTCGCAACGACGATCACCTGGCCGTCGGCGTGCCCAACCTGTTCTTGCAGGATTGGCTGCAAAAAACCTTCGGCGCCGACGTCCGCTCGGCCGCCGGCGATGTCCTCGGCAGCGACACGGCGATCCGCTTCGTCATCGATGCCGAACTCTTTCAAGCGGCGCGCGAACGCGAAAACCAGTCGGCGGCCGGCAGTCGGCAGTCGGCTGTCGTGAGTCAACCCGTTAGCGCCTCGCAAAGGCCGGCTCGGCAGCGGCGCTGGCGGCAGCTGGACGACTTCGTCGTCGGGCCGTGCAATCGCGTCGCCCACGCCTCCGCTCTCGGCCTCGTCGAGACGCCCAACGAATGCCCGATTCCGCTCGTCCTGCACGGCGCCGTCGGCACCGGCAAGACCCACCTGCTCGAGGGGATTTGTGCTGGATTGAGCCGGCGCCATGCGGAATGGCGCGTCCTCTTTCTCACGGCCGAGGACTTTACCAATCGCTTCGTGCAGGCGATGCACAAGCATCAGCTGAACGCCTTTCGCCGGCAGTTCCGCGATTGCGACGCTCTGCTGGTGGACGACGTCGGTTTCCTCGCCAAGAAGCAGGCGACGCAGGAAGAGTTCCTGCACACGCTCGACGCCTTGCAGACCGATCAGCGTCCCGTCGTGCTCACGACGGATTGCCATCCGCGCCTGGCCGATCACTTTCTGCCGGAGCTGACCGATCGCCTGGTCGGCGGCGCGGTGTGGAGCCTGACCACGCCCGAACACGCCACGCGGCGCGCCTTGTTGCGCGCCAAGGCGACCCGCGCCGGCGGCATTCCGGAACCCGTGCTCGATTTCCTGAGCGAACACCTGACAGGCAACGTCCGCGAAATCGAAGGCGCCGTCCACAGCGTCATCCATCTCGCCAAGGCAACGGCTCGCCCGATTGATCTTGACCTGGCTCACGAAGCCCTCGGCGACCTCTTGCGCCATTCGATCCGCCTCGTCACGCTCGACGACATCGACCGCGTCGTCTGCGACGTTCTCGGCATGTCGCGCGATCTGCTGTTTTCCAAGAAACGCCAGTGGATCTACAGCTATCCGCGCATGCTCGCCATGTACCTGGCGCGCAAGCACACCAGCGCCGCCTACAGCGAGGTCGGCAAGCACTTCGGCAATCGCAATCACAGCACCGTGGTGGCAGGCGAGAAAAGAGTCCGCCAATGGCTCGCCGACAAGATCACGCTCCAGCTCGGCAAACGCATCATGCCCGTCGCGGACATCATCGAGCAGATTGAACGAAAATTGGAAAGTTAATTCACAAAATCATGTGCCACAAAATCATGAATTCCCATGATTTTGTGGCACATGATTTTGTGAGTGATTTACTTCGCCGCGAGAACTGCGATGTTGCCCAGTTCGTTGATGTAGATCGTCACGCTGATGTTTTCATCGAGGAACACCTCGGCGCCGAAGACGCGCGTCTTGTCGGAGAAATCCTTCTCGCCGAACTTGCGGGCCTTGACATTCAGGCCGTGCGTCCAGAGCGGCTCCTTGGCCTTGGGCGTCGGGGCGTCGACCTTGGCGGCGGCGGGAGTGACGGCGATGCTGCCGGTCTCGCTGATGAAGACCAGGTGGCCCGTCGAGACGTCGTTGTAAACTTCGACGCCGAACTTGCGGGTGTCCTTGGTGAACGACTTTTCGTCGAACTTTCGGCACGAGAGGTCGAGGCCGTGCAGCCATTCGGGGGCCTTGCCCTTGCCTTCGGGGACCTTGACTTCGGTTTCTTCCTGAATGATGGCGACGGCGCCGGTCTCGCTGACGTAGACGAGGTTGTTGGTATTGCCGTCCTTGTAGACTTCGACGCCGAACTTGGCGGCGTCTTTCCATTCCTTGACGCCGCCTTTGCGGACGGAGAGATCGACGCTGTGGATCCACTTGGGGTTATTGCCTGCCCTGCCCGGCTGTCCCTTGCCACTGCAGGCGCCGATATTGCCGGCGTCGGTGATGTACAGCCAGTTGTCGGCGTTGGGATCGCGGAAGACCTCCATGCTGTGGATCCTGGCCCCCTTCCAGAGGTTGACGCCGGCCTTGCGGGCGGGCATGTCGAGGCCGGTGAGCCAGGCGGGGGGCTTGCTCGGGTCGAGCGGGAGTTTCAGGGCGGCGAAGTTCGGCGTCAGACCCATGCAGCCGGTCTCGGAGACGTACAGCCCGATGCCGACGCCAGTGTTGTTGTCGCGGAAGGCCTCGACGCCCCAGCGCTTGGTGTCCTTGGTGATGTCCTTCTCGTCGTTCTTGCGGCACGCGAGGTCGAAGGCATGCGACCATTCGAGCTGCTTGAGTTTTTTCTCTTGCCCGCGGATGCTGGGAACGCACAGGGCGAACAGCGTCGCGAAGATCACAAAGGGGACGGTGCGCAAGCCAAGTCGAACGTGGTACGACATCGTGGAGCCTCATCGGGGTAGGAACTGCGTAACGCGGTGTCTGCAATTGTATTAAGACGAATGACGAAAGACAGATTAACGCGAAATCGGCGAATTTCTTGCCGCTTGCGGCTTGGCGTTCGCGCGGCGCCGGGCGAACGCTAAGCCGCAAGCAGCGACAAATAGGCCCCGACGCGCTCCGCCAAAACCATTCCTTGCCCCGTGCAGTCGTTGAGCGCGACGCCGTGGTACGCATTGCCGCCCAGGAACAGCCCCGGATGCGACGCGAGCCGATGCTCGATATTCTCAACGCGTTCGAGATGGCCCAGATGATATTGGGGGATCGCCTTGTCCCAGCGGACGATCTTGTGAAAGATCGGCTCCGCGGTGATGCCCATCGCCAGCCGCAGCTCCGCACGCAGCGCGTTCGAGAGCCGGGCGTCGTCCCAGTCGACGATGTCGGCTCGATGCCAGCCGCCGGCCATCGCTCGCAGCAGGACGCAGTCGTCCGGCGCCCGTCCGGGATAAATCGACGAGCACCACTGGACGCCGAGCAGGTCGCGCCTGGTGTTCTGCGGAGCAATATAGCCGAACCCGTCGAGCGGCATCGGCACGTCGGCCTGGCGATAGCCAAACGCCACGACGGCGATGCGGTTGTACGCAATCGCGCCGATCGATTGCGCGATCTGGGCATCGACATCGGCCAGCATTGCCGCTTGCTGATACGCGGGACAGGTGAGGATCACGGCGTCGGCGTCCCACGTGTCGGCGCCAGCGCCGTGCGCGCGCCAGTGCTGTCCTTGTTTCGTGATTGCGCGAACGTTCACGCCGAAGACAGGCGGCTGTTTGAGTTGCGCCGTGATCGCCTCGACGAGGACGCGCATGCCGCCGGGGAAGGACCACATTTTGTTGGGGCGTTCGACGGGGACGCCTTTGGCCTTCGCATCCGCTTTGCGTATGCGGGCGGCGGCCGCGAAACCTTTCATGACGCTGCCGTATTCCTGCTCCATCTCGGCAACGCGCGGAAAGCACGCCGGCAGACTGAGCAGTTTCGGATCGCCGGCGTAAATGCCGGTGACCAGGGCGTCGGCGAATACATCGGCAGCTTCGTTGCCGGCACGGCGGCGCGCGAAGGCGTCGATCGATTCATCGCCGGTATCGGTGCGTGGGCCGCGAAAGCGTTCCCACAACAGCGACAGTTTGCCGCGCCAGCTGAGCAGGTCGGTCCACAAGAAAGAGCGGAAACCGCCGGGCAACGCCTTGAGCCGACCGTCCAAAAAGAGAAAGCGATTCTTGCCGGCAGCCTCGCTGGCTTGCACAAGTTGCGATCCGAGGCCGACATCTTGGGAAAGCGTCAACGTGGTCGGCTTGGTGTCGAGAAACCCGTTCGGGCCGATCTCGAATTGAAAGCCGGCCTCGCGGACGGTCCACGCCGTGCCGCCGGGCCGCGCCGCCTGTTCGAGAATAGTGATGCCGGCATCGGGCAAGCGCTGCTGCAAGCGAAATGCGGCCGAGAGCCCGGAAATGCCGGCGCCGACGATGACGATGCGGGAGCGCATGAGATTATGCCCCGAACGCTGAGAAAGGGAGAAAGGGAGAAGGGGAGAAAGGGAGAAGGGGAGAAAGAAACATGATGCGTTCTTCTCCGGCTCCCTTTCTCCCTTTCTCCCCTTCTTCTGAGCCGTCACCGGCTATTTCTTGTACGTGCGCTGGTCGCGCAGCGTTGGTTTCTCGAGCTTGCGGGAATTCTTCGCCCCTTCGCTGACGATGCGCTGGGCCTTTTCGAGGTTGGAGACCTTGAAAATGCCGAAGACCTTGCCGTTGCGGCCGCCGGAGCTGCAGTAGGCGTAATCGATATTGACGTGTTCCTCGGCAAGGCGTTCGCAGATATTGGCGAGAGCGCCGGGCTGGTTCTTGAGTTCGACGGCAAGGACGTCGCTTTCCGTGAAATGAGTATTGAGCGTTTGCAGGACCTTGACGGTGGCGGCTTCGTCTTCGGTCACGACTCGCAACACCCCGTGCTCGTGCCGGTCCATTACCGACAGAGCGATGATGTTGATCTTGCCGTGGGCCAGGGCGGAGAGGACTTGCGCCAATCGGCCTGGTTTGTTTTCGAGAAACACCGTCACCTGTTTGCGCGTTTGCATGAGGCCATCCTTTGTTGATGCAGGATCGGAGAGATTCGCGTTATTGTATGGGGAAGGCGATTGGTGTGGCGAGCCGAGCCCCGTAAGGGGCCGGTTGAATGTCGCCGACAACCGGCCCAAGGATGAGGAGAAGTTCGTCGAGTTCCTCGTCTCGGCCGAGCACAAGCACGACTTCGTCGCCAGCGAGCGGCACAAGGATTTGCTGACGGCTGTCGATCGCGTGCTGGCCAAGCTGGAAGGGCAGATCCGCAAGTACAAGGAAAAAGTTCAGGATCATCGCCGCACGCCGGGGACGGGCGAGGTGTCGGCGCCCCAGGACGATGATGCCCAAGAAAACTGAGTGCGACGCGCCCCACGACCACGGCTGGAAAGCAGGTTCCCCATGCGCATGTCCGAGTTCATCATCCGCGAAGCAATCTCCGCGAACCTGGCGGCCACCCAGAAGGAGGACGTCATCCGCGAGATGGTCGAGAACCTTCGCGTCGCCGGCTACTTCAAGGGCGGCGACTCCGAGGACGTCGTCAAGGCGATCCTCAAACGTGAGCTGCTCAGCTCGACCGGCATCGGCGACGGCGTCGCCATCCCGCACGCCAAGCACTCCAGCGTCGAACGCCTGGTCGGCGCCGTCGCGATTTCCCCCAAGGGCGTGCCGTTCGACAGCGTCGATAACGACCCGGTCTACGTGCTGATCATGCTGATCTCGCCGCAGGAACGGCCCAGCGAACACCTGCGCGCCCTCGAAGGCGTGTCGCGCTGCCTGAAGGACAAGAATTTCGTCCGCTCCTTGCGGCAAGCGACCACGCCGCAGCAAATTTGGGATTTGATCAGCAATCACGAACGAGGTGCGTGAAACGGCGAGCCGGGAGCGTGAGCGACCGGAGTATTCGCGGCCGGCTACTCCCGGCGCTTACGCTTCGGGCTCGCCAGGGCGTTACCATGACCATCCGCCAAACCGTTGCGATCAGCAACCCCAACGGGTTCCACATGCGCCCCATGGCGGCGTTCGTGGAGACGGCCAATCGTTTTCCGTGCGGCGTCACCGTCACGCGCCCCGGCAAGGACCCGGTCAACGGCAAGAGCATGCTCGGCCTGCTCGGCCTGAACGCTCCGCAGGGCACCGAGCTGGTCATCGAGATCACCGGTCCACGCGCCGCCGAGGCCCTGCAGGCCCTCGTGCTGATCTTTCAACGCAACTTCGATGAAGAGCCGGAAGCGACACGATGAGAAAAAATTAGCAATCATGGCGTGTGGACAATAGCTGGCAAGACGATTCAGAATGGGAAACGCGAATTTTCGTGGTGCAGGCGGCTCGCCTGCACGTTTCGTCTGTCAACGAGTGCCACGTGCAGGCGAGCTGCCTGCACCACGAACGATTGCACATTCATGGAAATCAAACGCGGCATCCCCGTTTCTCCCGGAGTGGCCATCGGGCCGGCGCTTGTCGTCGATACCGAGGGCGTGCGCATTCCGCGCCGCAACGTCGACAAGGCGCAGGTTTCGCTTGAAATCCAGCGCTTGCAAACCGCGTTGGCCGCCGCCGGCGCCGATGCCCGCGCCAATCAACAGGCGATCAGCGATAAGCTCGGCGAGAAATACGGGGCCATCTTCGCCGCCCACGCCATGCTGATCGAGGATCCCGAGCTGGTCCGCGAGATCGAACTGCTCATCACGCAGAAACTGCACGCTGCCGAATATGCCGTCAGCCGAACGATGCGGCGACACGCCAAGGCGCTGGCTAGCCTCAATCAGCCGATCTTCAGCCAGCGCTCGTCGGACCTGATCGATATCGAGAAGTCGGTGCTGGCGCATCTTGTGGGGAGGACCGGCGACCCGCTCCAGGGCCTTCAGGAGCCGGCCGTCATCCTTGCCCACGATCTGACTCCGAGCCAGACTGCCAACCTCGACCCGAAATACGTCTACGCCTTCGCCACGGAGGCCGGCGGCAAGGCCAGCCACACCGCCATCATGGCCGGCGTTCTCGAAATCCCTGCCGTCGTCGGGCTCGGCCGACTCCTCATGGACGTCTCCGGCGGCGACGAGGTCATCGTCGACGGCAACCGCGGCGTCGTCATCCTCAACCCCGACGAGGAAACCCGCGAACGCTATTTGGTGCTGCAAAAGCAGTTCGGCACCTTCGCCAAACGCCTCGACGAACTGCGCGACCTCCCCGCCGAGACCAAGGATGGCACCCGCGCCGTCCTTCTGGGCAACATTGAGTTCCCCCAGGAGTCCGATCACTGCAACGACCGCGGTGCCGACGGCGTCGGCCTGTATCGCACCGAGTTTCTCTACCTCAACAAGACCGAGGACCCCAACGAGAGCGAACAGTACGAAGCCTACATGTCGGTCCTGCGCGCCATCGGCTCCAAAAAGCCGGTCGTCATCCGCACCCTCGATCTCGGCGCCGACAAGCTCTTCCACCGCTCCGACATTCAGCTCGACGAAAAAAATCCCGTTCTCGGCATGCGCAGCGTTCGGCTCTGTCTGCGCAACCTGGCCTTGTTCAAAACCCAGCTTCGTGCGATTTTGAGAGCGAGCTTCCATGGCGACGTGCGCATCATGTTCCCGATGGTCAGCACGCTCATGGAGCTGCGCCAGTGCAAGATGATCCTCGCCGACGTCAAGGAGGAACTGGACGAAGAACGCATCGACTTCAATCGCAAGATCCTGATCGGCACCATGATCGAAGTCCCCTCCGTCGCCTTGATGGCGGCCGAGATGGCAAAAGAGGTAAATTTCTTTTCCATTGGCACCAATGATCTGATACAGTATACCTTGGCTGCCGACCGAACCAATGAGCACGTCGCCTCGCTGTACAACGCGGGCGACCCCTCGGTCCTTCGGCTCATCGATCACGTGATTCGCGCTGCCGGGAAACAGGGCATCGAAGTATGCGTGTGCGGCGAGATGAGCGGCGATCCGATTTACACGATTCTTTTGCTGGGTCTGGGCTTGCGTCAACTGAGCATGACGCCCCAGAACATACCGGAGATCAAAAAGATCATCCGGTCGATCAACATCGAGGAAGCCAACCAAGCTGCTCAGGAAGCGCTGCGGTTTGAAACCGCACGCGAAGTGAACAATTACCTGCGGGAACAAACCCGCCGAATCCTCCCGGAAGTCGTGGTGAACTGAGGGAGAGGGAATCCGCTGACGCCGCTCGCGGCTTAGCGTTCGCGTGTGGTCATGCGAACGCTAAGCCGCAAGCGGCAATATTGCACCTTCCCTGCCACGCCTGGAGGATTCCGCACCGTGAATCCTGGCTGGTCCGCCGCGCACATCCGCCGGCGCGACTCGCCCGAGACCTCGGCATGGCGCTTGCCTCATCGATCGAAGTCAAACCGACCCAACCGGAAGCTCCGCCGCGCTTCAAGTACCGCGTCCGCTTCGCCAAATCCGGCGACCTGCGCCTGGTCAGCCATCACGACCTCATGCACGTCTGCGAACGCCTGTTCCGCCGCGCCGATCTGACGCTGCCCGTCACGCAAGGCTTCAACCCCCGGCCGCGCATGTGGTTCGCGCTCTCGCTCGCGCTCGGCGTCGCCGGCCTGCGCGAAGTCCTCGAGTTCGAACTGACCGAATCATTGTCCGCCGACGAGGTGCAGCGTCGGCTCCGCAGCCAGGCGCCGCCGGGCCTCGCAATCCTCAGCGTCGTGCCGATCGAGACGCGAACGTCGGCCCGCATCCGCCAGGCGTGGTATCGTCTGCCGCTGGAGGAGCCGATCGCCGATTTGCAAAGCCGTTGCACCACGTTTCTGGAACGCGACGAATACCGCATCGAGCGCCACCGACCGCATCCGCGCCGCATCAATATTCGTCCGTTCGTCCATGAACTGCACGCGCATCCCGATCGGCTCGACCTGGCGCTGTGGATCACCTCCAACGGCGCCGCCCGTCCCGAAGAAGTCATCAACGCCCTGGGTCTGAACGACCTGCTCGAGCGCGGCGCTGTCATCGAGCGGACCGACCTCGAGGTGTACGACGAACTGCCCGCCGGCATCGAAGGCCCCCCGCTCATCGAGTCGGCCAGCGAAGAAATCAGTCCGAACGACAAGGACCTGCCACAGCATCGCCCCCAGGCGATCATGGACAACCCGATGTCGTTCGATTCATGAAATTCATATAGCCCGCCATTCATGGCGGACGGGATTTGAAAGGAACCCAATGAAGAAAGAAATGTTGATCAACTGCCTCCAGGCAGAGGAAATTCGCATCGCCATCATCGAGAACGGCGTCCTCGAAGAACTGTACGTCGAACGGGCCAGTGCCGAGAGCTACGTCGGCAACATCTACAAGGGGCGCGTCGTCAATATCGAGCCGAGCATTCAGGCCGCGTTCGTCGATTTCGGCGTGGGCCGCAACGGCTTCCTGCACGTTTCCGATGTCGAACCCGCCTATTACAAGGACATCGAGGATCAGCGCTCCGGGCATCGCGGCGGCGGTCGGGGAGATCGCGGCGACCGCGGCGGACGAGGAGGCGACCGCGGCGGGCGAGGCCGACGCGATCAGCGCCAGTTCGACGACCACGACTCTCCGCGGCGGGGCGGCGGTCCGCGTCCCCCGCGCCAGGAGGCCCAACCGCAGCCCGAGACGTCCGAACCGCCGGCCGGGTACGCGCCGCCGGAGTATCGCGAGCAGCCCACTTTTCAGGAGCCGCCGATCGATGGCCCCGACATCATCGTCGAGGAGATCGCGGACGATGATCCGTTCTATGCGGCCCCCGAGCCGCAGGAGCCGATGTCGGAGCGCCCGGCCGACGAACCGCAGGATCCGCCGGCGAATGCGGAGTACATTCCGGAGGCCTTGGACGAGCCGACGCCTGCGGAATTGCCCGAACCCGAGTCCGCGACCACCGAGGAAGCGCCGGGCGAGGAACCCGCGGAAGGCGAACCGCTTGTCGCCGACGACAGCGACGAGGAGAAGCCGAAACGAAAAGGCGCCCGTCGCGGCCGAGGCAAGGCCACGGGCCGCGGGGCGCGCAAGCCGCGCAAGCGCGGCGCCGACGAGCCCAAGGCGGAAGGATCGTCGGACGAGCCCAAGCCGCGTCCGATGGATTCGAGCGAACACCGCACCGACGCGAACGATCCGCCGGTCCCGCCGCTCGAGCCTCGCAGTTCGAAGGAAGATCTGACCGACGACGACCTGAGCTTTTCCTCGGCGCCGCGCGTCGAGCCGAAGCTCGCGGCGCCCCGTCACGTGGAGATGCGTGACGAGCCGCAGGGGTCGAGCCAGGAGGTTGAGGAGATCATCGTCGAGGAAGAGGAGTTCATCGACCCGGAGCCGATGGCGGAATCCGAAGATTTGGGCTCCGAGCCGCTCGAACCCGCGATTGCCAAGGTCGAGCCGGTCGAGAGCATCGAAGAATTGGCCGAGCAGGAAAAAGAGCTGGAAGAAACCGAACGCGAGGACGAAGCGGTCGTGTCGGAGATCGAGCCGGAGGAACGTCCGGCCGGCGAGCGCGAGGACGACTTCAGCGACCTGGGCGAATACGAGCCGCGCCAGCGTCCGCCGCGCGATTCGCGCGGCGGACGGGGCGATCGCGGTGGACGCGGCGGGGATCGTGGCGGCCGTGGTGGCCCACGCGGCGACCGGCGCGGCGGCGGACGCGATCGTGACCGACGTCCCGGCGGCGGACGGCCCGGCATGGGCCGGCCCAAGCCCAACATCGAGGACATCTTCAAACGCGGCCAGGAGGTTTTGGTGCAAGTCATCAAGGAAGGCATCGGCACCAAGGGCCCGACCCTCTCCACCTACATCAGCATCGCCGGCCGCTATTTGGTACTGATGCCCGGACTCAACCGCATCGGCGTCTCGCGCAAAATCGAGGACGACGAAATCCGCCGACGCCTGCGCGAGATCATGAACGAGCTCAAACCGCCGCGCGGCATCGGCTTCATCATCCGCACCGCCGGCCAGGACCGCAACCGCGAAGAGCTGCAAAGCGACCTCGCCTACCTGTCCCGCCTCTGGCAGGTCGTCGCGCGCCGCATTCAGAAGCAAAAGTCCCCTTGCGAGATCTACAAAGAAAGCGACATGGTCACGCGCACCATCCGCGACATCTTCACCGAGGACATCGACACGATCTGGGTCGACGAGAAGGGCGCCTACGATGCCGCCAAGGAATTCATGGAAGCGGTCATGCCGCGCTTCGCCGGCCGCATCAAGTTCTACGACGGCACCGTGCCGATGTTCCACAAGTACGGCATCGAGAACGAGATCGCCCGCATCCAGGAACGCAAGATCTCGCTCCCCTACGGCGGCTCGATCGTCATCGATCAGACCGAGGCCATGGTCGCCATCGACGTCAACAGCGGCAACTTCCGGGCCGACAACAACAACGCCGAGGAGACCGCCTACCAGATGAACCTGCACGCCGCCAAGGAGATCGCCCGCCAGCTGCGGCTGCGCGATCTGGGCGGCGTCATCGCCAACGACTTCATCGACATGCGCGACGAGCGCCATCGCCGCGGCGTCGAGAAGGCCCTGCACGACGCCGTCCGCCGCGATCGCGCCCGCACCAAGATCCTGCGCATCAGCCAGTTCGGCATCATCGAGATGACCCGCCAGCGCATCCGCCCGTCCCTCAAACGCAGCGCCTTCCAGGACTGCTTGCACTGCAAGGGGACCGGCCACATCAAGACCAGCGAGAGCGTGACGATCGAGGTGATGCGCATGCTTCAGCTCGCCGTCAACCGCGAGCACATCACGCGCATCGACATCCGCGTTCACGACGAGGTCGCCCAGTATCTGCTCAACCGCAAACGCAAGGACATCGTCGCCCTGGAAGAGCACGGCCACAAGCAAGTCTCGATCACCAGCGCCGGCGCGGCCGTGTCGATGGAGCACCTCGAGTTCATGTGCTTCGACAACAACGGCAACGAGGTCAAGTTCACCCTCGTCGACGAACCGCCGCCGCGCCCGCCGCAACGCCGCGGCCGACGATAGGGAATTGCAGATTGCAGATTTCAGATTGCAGATTTGTTTGCATTCTGAAATCTGCAATCTGAAATCTGCAATTACACATGCTACGCTTTCGTCCCGCAACCGATGCGCTCGGCCCGGTCGATGATCTCCTTGCCGTCGGGCAGTTGATCGACGACGCGATGCGGCCGGGGCATTTCTTCGTTGCGCCTGACCTGCACCTGACGTGGGTCGCCGCGAAATCCGAGACGATTCGCTGGGAGATTTTCCGCGGCCGGCTGGTCGAAGCCGCACAAACGCGGCAAGAAAAGACCTTTCTATCTTGGCACATTCTCGAAGCCGACGCGACCGAGCCGACGATCTCCGTCAAGCTCGACGTTCACGAGCGCTGCATCCACGTCACTCGCGGTCTGTTGTGCTACGTCTGGGAAGGCCACGAAGTCGGCGGCGTCATCGAGAGCCGCGAGGTCGTCAAGTGGACGCGCGAGCTGGTCGGCACGATCATGCTCGCCGACTTCACCGATCGCGAGCCGCTGCGCGATGAGCTGATCTGCCTGATCTGGCAAGCGATCGTCGGCACGAGCCGGCTGCCGTTGACATCGGTGGAGGCGCCGCTGCCGGCGTTTAGCTTCGGGCAGTTGCACTATGTGTATCGAGACGATGCCGGGACGAGCCCGATGATGTCGTGGCAGGATTTGGCGTCCTGTTGGTCGCAACCCGATTTGGCTCGGGCCGAGAGAGCCAAGCTGTTGGAGTTCGTCCTTCGCCGCGGCACCTGGGCGGCCCTGTTTTTTTCCACGGCAATCGGCAGCCAGAGCATGTCCCTGCCATTGTGGCGCGCGATGTTCAACAGCGTATCCCTGTCGCCGTTTACACAATTCGTCGATAATGCGTTGTTTATGATCAACATTGGGGCGCCGCAACATGAGGATGCCATCGACTTCCACGGCGACCTGCTCTGTAAGTTGTGCCGGCATCTCACGGCCTTTGACCTCGTCACGTTTCACCATCGGGGCGCGAACTATCCGGATGGCCTGTTGCTGGACACGGCGATCAAGCGTTACATGAACCACGCCTCGTTTTCCGAGTTATTCCTGGGGGCCGGTCTCAAGGCACGCATGCGCCGCCGGGCGTTGCGTCAGGGGTGCATGCTGCGTCGGCACTACGAAGGGCTTCTCGTCCCGGACATGCCGACGTCGCCGGGCGAGAATGCGCGCGTGGCGCCGGCTTCGCATCCGCGCGTTCCGGATGAGCAGCTGACGCAAGCCAATCGTCGCCGCCGGCAGCTCTTCACAGACGAGCCGTTGCGTGAGTTGGTGGCGAACCTGGGTGAGAACGCAATCAGGCTTGCGACGAGCTTTGAAATCAGATCCCGATTCCGCGCAGCCTTCGAGCAGAGCATTCGGGACCTTGAGCATCTGGACGAGCGCGTCGAAATGGGGCTCGGCCTGTTCATCGATCGGCCGCTCGGATACGCCAAGGCGATCGGGGAACCGGATCTGACGCCGATGCTGGCGCATGAAGCGTTCAGCCCGTCGATCGCGCGGCAGCGCTGGCAGGAGCTGAAGAAGCTGTGCGCGGAGCTGGCGATCCCGTGCGACGCGGAGCGGCTCGATCTGCTGTTCGAGCACGGACCCTGGCCGACGGGATTGCCGCACGCCGAGGTGCGCGAGTGTCCGCGGCCGACGGCGGCGCTGTGCGATGTCCGCAAGGTCGCCGACGATTTCGTGATCCTGCGCACCATGCCCGTCGGTTTGAGAGACATGCTTGATCAATTTGACTTGCGCGAGCGATTGCCGTTTCCCGATGTGCGGCTGTGCACACCGGAATTCGATAAGGCTGGGCAACCGGTGCTGGTGCTGTACGACACGAAGCTGCGGCAGCGTGTCGAGATCGAGGTGGACGCATCGCAAGGCTATGCGTGCCGCGCGGGCGTGGAGCTGCCGAAGCCCGGGCTGCGCGTTCGTGGATGAACCATGGCAGAAAAATCGGGGGCAGAAAAATGAGACCTCGCGCGTCTCATTTTTCTGCCCCCGATTTTTCTGCCATGGAGCCCTCGTTGTTACCGGCCCAGCACGTCGAGGCGCGTCTCGTAGAAGCCGAAGCGGCCGGTCGCCGTGTGGCCTAACAGCAAGACGCGATAAGTTGCATTGCCCGGCGCGATGTCGAAGCGGACCTCGGCGGCCCCGGTTTCCAGCATGAGAGTCGGGCGCCACAGGAGGGTGTCGGCCAGCATGTTCGCCTCGAACTGGTAGGCGTATTCCACGCCGCGCTCGGTTTTCTCGGCGACGGCGTCGCCCTTCTTGCCATCCTTCTTGGCCTTCGGCGGCAGCGGGTTCTTGTCGAGGTGCTTGCCGAACGCGCCGCGCCGATCGTTCCAGGCCGACGTCCCCTTGGCTGCGTTTTCGTTTTCGTATTTCATGACGAAGCCGTCGCGATTGCTCATGCCGCGCGCCGTGGCGGCATTCGCCATGCGCAAGGCATCGACCTTGTCGGTATCGGCGCCGGCCTTGCCCATCATCATTTCTTCCCGGCCGGCGGCGTTCAGGGCGAAGGCGCCGGTGGCCGCCTTATCCGTGTGGACACCCATGGGGGCGGCCATGGCAAAGCGCTCGTTGAGGGCAGCCTGGACCTCGGCGCCGCGCGGGCCATGCGCCATGATGAGCGAGGGAGGCGCGGTGATGCCGATCGGTCCGAGCCAGGTTCCGACGAAGAACAGCGCCAGGCAAGCGGTCAGGCTCACGAAGGCGCCGCCGAACGTCGCGGTG
>JACQFG010000297.1 GCA_016200155.1 Planctomycetota bacterium
AGATCGGCGTCGCCTCGATCGATGCCCTGTTCAAGATGGTTCCCGATGCCTTCCGCCTGCATCGGCCCTTGAACGTCCCCGAAGCACTCGCCGAGATGGAGCTGCAGCAGCACATCGGCGCGCTGGCAGCCCGCAACCTCGCCGCGGACGATGCCGTCTGCTTCCTCGGCGGCGGCAGCTACGATCACTTCATCCCGTCGGTCGTCGATGCCGTCGCCTCGCGAAGCGAATTCTACACCGCCTATACGCCGTACCAGGCCGAGGCGAGCCAGGGCAGTCTGCAAGCGTTCTTCGAATTCCAGACGATGATTTGCGAATTGACCGGCCTCGACGTCTCCAACGCCAGCCTCTACGAAGGAGGCAGCGCCGTCGCCGAGAGCGTGCTGATGGCGATCAGCATCGATGCGGATCGGCCCAAGGTGCTGATCGCGGAAAGTGTCCATCCCGAATATCGCCAAACGCTGACGACTTACATGGCGAATATCGCGAAGGAAATCATCACGCTGCCGACGCCGGGCGGGTTCCTCGATCCGCATGAGTTGGCGAAGCATCTCGACGACAAGACCTTGTGCGTCATCGTGCAGCATCCGAATTTCTTCGGCCACCTCGAGGAGGTCGACGCGATCTCCAAGTTGTGCAAGGAAAAGGGCGCCCTGTTCGTCGTCAGCTTCGACGGCATCAGCCTCGGTTTGTTGAAACGGCCGGGACAGTACGGCGCCGACATCGCGGTCGGCGAAGGGCAAATGCTCGGCACGGCGATGCAATTCGGCGGCCCTTATTTAGGGATGATGGCATGCCGCGAGCAGTTCGTGCGCAAGATTCCGGGCCGCATCGTCGGGCAGACCGTCGATCGCACCGGCAAGCGCTGCTGGGTGCTGACCCTGCAGACGCGCGAACAGCACATCCGCCGCGAAAAGGCGACGAGCAACATCTGCACCAATCAGGGCCTGTTTGCCCTGCGGACCGCGGTGTATTTGGCCGCGCTCGGCCCACAGGGGTTGAAGGAGACGGCGAATCTATGCTTGCAGAAATCGCATTACCTGGCTGATGAGCTGTGCAAGATCCCGGGCGTGTCGCTGCGGTTCAAGACGCCGTTCTTCAAGGAGTTCACGCTGCAGGTGCCGGGCGATGTGCCGACGCTGCTGGAGAAGCTGTTGAAAGCGGGCTATCACGGCGGCTTGCATCTGGGGCGCTGGTATCCGAGCCTGGGGAATTGCGTCAGCATCGCGGTGACGGAAAAGCGAACGCGTGCGGAGTTGGACGGGTTCGTGACGGCATTCAGGAGTTGCGTGCGTTGATCGCCGCTCGCGGCTTAGCGTTCGCGTGGCACAGCGCGAACGCTAAGCCGCAAGCGGCAAAATGAAGCTAACCATGACAAACAACCAATCCACCGACCTCCTGTTCGAAATCAGCCAGCCCGGCCGGCGCTGTCACCGGCTGCCGGCGTGCGACGTGCCCGTCAAGGACGGGCTGCTCCCCGCCGCCGCGCTCGCCGATAAGCCGCCGCCATTGCCCGAGGTCGGCGAGATCGATCTGATCCGCCACTTCGTCAACCTCTCCAAGCGGAACATGTCGATCGACACCAACTTCTATCCGCTCGGCTCCTGTACGATGAAGTACAACCCGAAGCGGCACGAACGGCTGTCGGCGTTGCCCGGCATGGCGAACCTGCATCCGCTGCAGAGCGATGCGTCGTGCCAGGGGATGCTGGCGATGCTCTGGTCGATGCAGAACATCCTCGCCGAAATCTCCGGGCTCGACGCCGTCTCGCTGCAGCCGGCTGCGGGGGCACACGGCGAGCTGACGGCTCTTCTGGTGGCCGAGGCGTATTATCGCGATCGCAAGGAGAAGCAACGGCATCGCGTCCTGATCCCCGATAGCGCTCATGGGACGAATCCGGCCAGCGCTGCCATCGCGGGCTTCGAATCGGTCACCATCAAGAGCGGCCCGAACGGACTGGTCGACCTGGCCGACCTCAAGTCGAAGATCGACGAACGCACCGCGGTCTTCATGATCACCAACCCGAACACGATCGGCCTGTTCGAATCGCAGATCGGCGACATCACCAAGCTGATCCACGACGCCGGCGGACTCGTCTATCTCGACGGCGCCAACATGAACGCCATCGTCGGCATCACCCGGCCCGGCGATTTCGGCGCCGACATGATGCACTACAACGTCCACAAAACCTTCACCGGCCCTCACGGCGCCGGCGGTCCAGGCTCCGGGCCGATCGCCGTTCGCTCGATGCTCGCGCCGTTTCTGCCGACGCCGATCGTTGTCAAGGACGGTGAAACTTTCAAGCTCGACTACAACCGTCCCAAGACGATTGGACGGGTGCGCAGCTTCTTCGGCAACGTCGGCATCTTGCTGCGCGGCTATTGCTACATCCGCACGCTCGGCCCGGCCGGCTTGCGTGCGATGACCGAGAATGCCGTCCTCAACGCCAATTACTTGCTCGCGCTTGTGCAGCACGCTCTCGACGTCCCCAACGGCAATCGCTGCATGCACGAGTTCGTCGCCAGCGCCTCGAAGCTCAAACGCACCAAGAAGATCAGCGCCATGGAGATCGCCAAGCGGCTGCTCGACTTCGGCTATCACGCCCCAACCGTTTATTTCCCGCTCGTCGTGCCGGAAGCGTTGATGATCGAGCCGACGGAGACCGAGAGCAAGGAAACGCTGGACGCGTTCGCGGCGACGCTGCTGAAGATCATCGAGGAGGACGCCGACTTCCTGCACGACGCGCCCTACACGACGCCGATCAGCCGGCCCAACGACGCGAAGGCGTTCAAGGAACCGGTCCTGCGATGGAAACCGTGATCCGCTTGCTGCCGTACGCAGTCGCCGATGGCCCGACCAATATGGCGGCAGATGAAACGCTCCTGCGCTCCGCCGTCGAGGGAATTCCGTCCCTTCGCTTCTATGGCTGGACGACGGCGACCGTCAGCCTTGGCTATTTTCAGCCGTGTGCCGTTCGACTGGCCGATCCGCTCTTGATGTCCCTGCCGTGGGTGCGTCGTCCTTCCGGCGGCGCGACGCTCGTCCATCATCATGAACTGACCTACGCCCTGGCATTGCCGGCCGGATCGCCGTGGCAGACGCGCGCATCGTGGCTGCAACGGATGCACCGGATCATTCAAACCGCGTTGGCGGACCTCGGCGTCAGGGTCGATTGCGGCACGCCGATCAAACACGGCGACGTCCTTTGCTTCCAGCAATACACCTGCGGCGATTTGCTCAGCAGCGGCAGCAAGGTCGTCGGCAGCGCCCAGCGCAAGCATCGTCAGGCATTGATGCAGCACGGGTCGATCTTGCTGGCCCGGAGCGAGCACACTCCTGCCCTGCCCGGCATCCGCGAGACGGCAGACGTGACGCTGACGGCCGAGCAGTTGCAGGATGCCATCGTGCGGGCCTTCACGAAGGAAACGGGATGGCGAGCCGCGGAAGCAGAATGGACTGAACAAGAACGAGGCTGGATCGATGAGTTGACCGCGGAGAAGTATGGCAACGTGGCGTGGAACGAAAAACGCTGAATTGGCGTGGGGCACGTTTGAAACGTGCCCCACAAAAAAATCCGGCCCCGCGGGACAGGCGATCCCACGAGGCCGAGCGTAGTCGGAAGCGCGAATTCCTTAGAACGGATCGCGACGTCCACCGTCCACGCGCGGGGCGGGCGGAGCCACGGGCGTGATGTCGACGGCGGGCACCGTCGGGGCGACCTGGATCACGGCCGGGGCGGGCGGCGCGATCGTGGGGGCCGGGACTTGCGTCTCGAAACGAACTTCTTCGGCCTTGCCGCCCTTGGGCATCACCTTCGGCGGATCGACCTTCTCGGGCGCCTTCGCCGGCGTACCGGCGCAACCGCTGTCGCAGCAGCCGTGGCGATGGAAGCGGCCGCGCAGCTTGTCGAGGATGCTTTCACGCCCACACGGATCTTTGCACGCCGGCGCACAATGGGCCTTGTGCTCGCGGCACTTGGGCTCCCACGTCCACTTCGGCTTGCAGGCGTCTTCGCAACGCGAACGGAACAACGACGTGTGGCACTGATGGGTATGGCACGCCGTGGGTTTACATGCGTCGCAGCAATCGCGGCTGAAAAGGCCCTTCAGACGATCGCGCAACTTGTGACCGAACCTGTCGCAGCCACAATCGGGGCCACAACTCGAAGCAACGACGGCCGGAGCGGGGGCGGCGGGGGCGGCGGGCTTCTTGTCGCCTCCCTGGCCCAATAGCATGGCCGACGTCACTACCAAGAACGCAGCATTCACGAGGAATCCTCCAATATTGGGTAAAAGTCTGGCTCAGGTTCGGCATCCTTGGATTCAGGGGTACGCCCCCTATTGCCTCACTGCCTGCGCCTTGCTCTTCATGAAGCGATTTGCCACGCTCGTCGGCATCACCGGTTGCGCCGCCGAACGCGGGTGTGCTTTCTCCTTGCGTAATGGTTCGGCAAGGCGTTTATCAATCCTTCACAGGTTTCCTCGATTCCGAAATTACCCAAGTTCCGACTGTGCCGGCAAATCCGAAAGTGCCCGGCCTGCCGATATTGCCGGCGCGCGAAGTCTGGTAAGGTGTTTTCGTGAGGTAAGAATTGCGGCAGGCAGAAATCGCATCGCTATCGATTGTGGGGATTGGGACGTGACGGCACGAAATTGGATGGTCTGCGAAGTGAGTGCTGAATTCGTCTAGATGGCCATCTCATAAATCCTTGCGCAGTGTCGTAGC
>JACQFG010000315.1 GCA_016200155.1 Planctomycetota bacterium
ATTGACTGCCTAATATCTAACCAGAAAGCAGGGTCAAAATGAAGAGGGAAAATTCCAAAAGGAGAAAAAGATGAACGATCTGCCGCGCCGCGATTTTCTGCTCGGAACCCTCGCCACCGCCGGCGTCCTGGGCGCCGCCGTCCCTGCCGGTGCCATCGATCCGATTCGCCGGCAGGGGCGTTCGCTGATCCGGCTCAGCCTGGCTGCGTACAGCTTTCGGCAAGCCCTCAACTTGACGCGCAAGCCGCCGACCATGACCTATGACGGCTTCATCGACCTGGCCGCGTCGATGCCGTTCGACGCCGTCGAACTGACCGAGTACTATTTCCCGGAAACGACGCCGCGCTATCTCGCCGGCTTGAAGGGCCGCTGCACCCGGCTTGGGCTCGACGTCAGCGGCACGGCGATCCGCACCGACTTCTGCGTCAACGATGCCGGCCGGCTCAAGGAGCAGATCGACCATTGCAAACGCTGGGTCGAGCACACCAGCAGGCTCGGCGGCAAGACCGTCCGCATCTTCGGCGGCACCGTCGCCAAGAACGACAAGGAAGACCGCGCACGCCGCCAGTGCATCGACGCCATTCAAGAATGCTGCGATCACGCCGGGCAGTTCGGCATCTATCTCGCTCTCGAAAATCACGGCGGCATCACCGGCACGTCCGAGCAAATGCTCGCCCTCGTCCGCGCCATCAAGAGCGACTGGTTCGGCGTCAATCTCGACACCGGCAACTTCCGCACGAAAAATCCGTACGCCGACCTCGAACGGCTCGCCCCGTATGCCATCGTCGTGCAGATCAAGACCGAGATTCAACGCGAAGGCCGCAAGCCCGAGGAGGCCGATTTGAAACGCAAGATCCAGATGCTGCGTGCAGTGAACTACCGCGGCTACGTGGCACTGGAGTACGAAGCCGCCGAGGACGCGAAAGTCGCGGTGCCGAGGTACGCCCGCCAGCTGCGCGAACTCCTCGTTTAGCGCCCGCAGGGAACAATCCGCGGCGTGACCGCCGTCAACAGCACCCGCCGCCGCGGGCATGAAACGTGGCCCCTGTAACCACGATGTCCGCCTGCCGCCCCAACCGCCCCGCAGCCGCGTCGGACACATCCACCGGAATGCCCCGCCGCAGCACGGCGCCCGCTTTGTCTGTGTATCCCTCATCGGCGCCGATGTACGTCGCCGTCCGCCCCGTGTACACCGCCGGTCCGTCGAAACCGTCCGGCACCTTGTATGCCACCACCTCGACACTCTCCAGCAGCACCGCTTCCGGCAGGCTCGGGTACTCGATCGGCGTCACCACGCGATACGGAAACCGCGCACGCAGCTCGACTCGGCCAAACCCGGCAGCGACCAGCGTCGCGATATACTCGTCAAACGTCTGGCATCCCGATAAACATCGCGCCCGCGCCTCCGCATCGGCGCGAAACGCTTCCGGCAACGGCGTCGGCGTGATCGGGTCCGACGTCGCAAAGAACCCGCCGGGCCTCAGCACGCGAACGACCTCCGCCAGGGCTTTCTCCAGGTCATTCTGGACGAACACGTTGAACAGGCAATTCTGGGCCAGCACGCTGACGCTGTTCGACTCGACCGGCAAGTTCAACGCGTTGCCATCGAGAATGCGCACGAACTCCGGCTTGAACCAGGCGTTGATCTTTGCCGCTTCCAGAAAGTTGGCACGTGCCTTGTCGCGCATGGCGGCGACCGGATCGACCGCGATGACGCCGCCGGGCCGCCGCGTGAAATAAGCGAACTGCAATGCTTCGAGGCCGCCGCCCACGCCCACGTAGAGAATCGAATCGCCCGACTTCAGGTCGCGCGGATTGACGGTCGAGCCGCAGCCGTAGTTCATGTCGAGCATGATGCGCGGCACGTGCAGGTCGGGCAGGTTCCACACGGGCGAAAGCGTACAGCACAGGTTCGCGTCGGGCTGCAACGCGGCTTGCTCGTAGACCGATTCAACGGTTTGAAGGTAGTTGGACATTGTCATTTTTTGTTTTCGTTTAGCGCCCGCAATATCCGCCGCGATGGCATGATGTCGCCGCGAGGGATACTGCGGGCGCTAAACGAAGATGGATCACTTGATACTCCGCAGGTATGCATACAAGTCAACAATCTCCCGGTCCGACAGCGGATCGAGCAGCCCCGCCGGCATCAACGACTGGGCGCTAACGTGCCGGCTGACGACGCTGGCCCCGTCCATGCGCACGGTGATCGACGCGCCGGTCTGCAGCATCAGATTATCGACCGCGTCGTAGATGACGATGCCTTGATACGTCTTGCCGTCCTTCGTTTCGACGACGGTCGTCTGATAGCGCGCCGGCACGTCCTTCGACGGCTGCAAAATCGCCGTCAGCAAGTCAGCGCGCGAGAAGCGACTCGCAACGCCGGCGAGATCGGGGCCAATGGCTTGTGAGCCGGAGTGGCAGGTGGTACAGCTCGCCTTGTGAAAGACCGTCTTGCCGGTGTCAGCATTGCCGCCGTTCCACTCGAGCTTGGCGAGGCGAGCGTCCCACTTGGCGACATCGACGCCGTCGGGATTCGCCAGGCGTTTGCCGAACGTCGGGTGTTCCTTCTCGAGCCAGGCGATCCAGCGTTTGCTGTCGCTGCCGAACGATTGCCCGGTAATTTTCTGCAGACGCCCGGCGAGCCGAGCCCCGTAAGGGGCCGGTTTCCGCGCATCGCTTTGGCTGCGGTGCAAGGCGCGAATCAACGCGAACGTCTCCTCCGCATCGCACTTGCCATCGAGCCGTTGCAACCCGTCCAGACATGCCACGACCACGGCCGACTGCGGCAAGTTCAGCCCGTCGATGAACTTCCTGCGATCGCTCGCGATCGGCTTCTTCGCCAGCAGCGGCAACAGCGCGTTCTCTTGCCCCGTTTCGCCCCACCGTTTGCGAATCGTCGGCAACACGTCGTCCGCCGGCAGCGCGTCGAAGAGCTGCACGATGTTGCCGTTGAGCGCATAGTCCTTGCCGCGCCGCCAGCGTTCGAGGAAGATGCGAGCGGCTTTTTCCTTCGGAAACCCCTCGGTGTTGGCGAACAGCGCATGATCCGGCCGGCCGAAATCGGGGTGCTCGACCATCGCCTGGTGCAGCGCCGGATCCTTCTCCGCCAGGCCGATATACAACTCGCGCACACGCAGCGCCCAGTTGGATTCGCGCTGGCGTTTTCCTGAGAGGATTGCGCGATCGAGATCGAGCAATGCGCGGGCGACGAGTTTGGCCTCCGTGTCGTCGAATCGCTTGCCACCGATGCGGGCGTAGCAGGCAAGATAATGGATGCGCTCAATTGGCCCCGAATTCGGGCCGCACAAGGTCAGGAGCAGTGCGCGCACTCCCGGGTCATCGGGACCCAGAATGGCCAGGGTGCGGGCAAGTTCGAAATCGAGATCACCGCCACGAGTCGACACCAGATTTGCCAGTTTTCTCGCCGTCGCCGCATCGGTGACGTCGATGCGCGGCGTATAACCTTCCCAAATTGTGCCGATGGCTTTTTTCGATCCGATGTCCCCCAAGCCGAGCTGGACGAGACGAATACCTTCGAGACGTTGGCCACGGTTCTTGCTCTCCTCCAGGAGAAATAGCCCGCGACCTAGGGTGGCAAGCCGATCGTGCTGCAACATGCCAAGCCCGAAAATCATGCTCCAGTCGAGGCCCGCTTTGCGGACCGCATTGTCGAAAGCTTCCTTGTGCCGTGGACTTGCCCCGCGCAGGCGGTCACGGATGAGGTCGGCCTGAGCTTGCCGAATGTGGAGGTCGTCGAAATGGGGAAGGTGCTTGCCGAGTGGGCTGGCGGATTGGAAGTCGCCCAACGCTGTGTGTCGACGTGCAATCAATAATGCCTGGAGGTGATGGGCCGCTTCCTTGGATTTGAGCATTTGCTCGTATTCGTCGGTCATGTCAAGCGAACGCTTTGCCATTTTCAACGTCGCCAGCTTGCCCGCCATCGCCTTGAATCTAGGCCTGTGCCGAATGCGATACACCGCCCCGCGCGTGCCGCGGCCGCCGATGCTGACGTAGAGATCGCCCGTCTTCGGATCGACGGCGCACGCGGTTGGAGCGAAGCCGTTGTCGCCGAGCGATTCGAGGAAGACGCGCGTCTTCGCGGTGTAGCTGGCACCCTTGCGCTCGAGCTCCGCGAAGTGGATCTTGCCGAAGGTCCAGTCGCACAGGAAGAAGCCGCCGTGATATTCGGGCGGGAACTGGTTGTGCCGATAGCACGCGACGCCGGTCGGCGAGCCGCGGCCCAGCGTGGCGATCGGCGCGACGACATCGCAAAAGTACGGCGGCCGACGCCACGTGACGGCGTGCTGTGGATTGAGCCAGCCGTAATGCCGGCCGTCGATCACGTGATAGAACCGCGTCGGCTCATACCACGGCAGGCTCACGCACCGCTCGTTGTCGGCATCGAACGTGAACAGATCGCCGGCCAAATTGAAGTCGAACGCGTAGGGATTGCGAAACCCGTGCGCGACGATCTCGCACTTACCAACACCGTAGGCATCACGCTCCGCGTGAGGCTTTTCCTCACGCGGAGCGTGAGGTCTACGATCGGGATGAAACCGCAGCACGCAACCCGCGATCGGCTCCTTGACCGGCGACGTCGGCAGCTCGGCATACGACTTGTCGATCCCCGCGGTGTTGCCGCACAGGACGTACAGCCAGCCATCGGGCCCGCGCTGGATGGCGTGAGAGGTGTGCTCGCCGCCGGTTTTCATGGTCCGGATCAGCTCGCTCGGCCCATCGGCCTTATCGCCATTCTTCGACTTGAAGCGCCGCAGCCCGCCGTCGCCCATGACGAAAAGCGTGTCGCCTTCCCACAACAGGCCCATGGCGCCGTCCTTGGGCGACGATGCGAAGTCGAGAGCGCGATCCGCCTTGCCGTCGCCGTCGTCATCGATCAGGATGCGAATGTAGCCGCGGCCTGCCACGACGACGCGGCCCTTCGGGTCGATCGTCATGACGTGGATATCATTCGCGAGCTTGCCGTCGGCGAATTCGACGACCTCGAAGCCGGGCGGGACCTTGAGAGCTTGCGGCAACGCCGGGTTTGCGATGATCAACAGTCCGACGGCAGCAACAATCGATCGCATGGGTGGATCCAGTATTCGTTTAGCGCCCGCATGGCGCCACGCGGGCGCTAAACCAAGATCGATTACCCGTCATCCTATCGCGCCGCATCGATCCGTCCCAAGCCGGTGGCAGTAATCGCCGAAACCTTCCTCGCCTTGCCGATTCTTCTTGTAATCGTTCAAGAGCGGCAACAGCGTCGGCACGATCTCGCTCATCGGCACCAGGTCCTTGAGCACGAAGTTGAGCCGCGAGCCGACGAGGTTGCCGCCGACGAACAGGGTGTACTTGTCGCCCGATCGGCCGACGATGCCGATGTCGCTTTGATAGGGACGCACGCAGCCGTTGGGGCAGCCGGTCATGCGCACGCCGATCTTGTCGCGGTCGAGGCCGAGCTTCGCCAGTTCCGCTTCCAGTTCGTCGATGATGCCAGGCAGCGCGCGCTCGGCTTCGGAGAGCGCCAGGCCGCACGTCGGGACAGCCGGGCACGCCAGGCTGTGGAGCTGCACCAGCGAGATCCGCTCCGGCTTGGCGACGCCGTACACCGTCAGCATCCGATTGATCAACGGCTTGGCGGACTTCGGCAGGTCGCACAACAAAATATCCTGCATTGGCGTCAGGCGAATGTTGGGCTGGAACTTCTCGATCAGCTTGCGGAGCATGGTGCGCAGCCGCAGGTCGCCCTCATCCTTGATGCGGCCATTCTCGATCGAGATGCCGTAGAAGTATTTGCCGTCGCCCTGATCGTGCCAGCCGACGCTCAGCGGAAACCCGGTCACGGGAATATCGCGCGGCAAAACAAGGGGGAATGGCAGATACGTTTGCAGCACGTCGCGGAACTTCTCGATGCCCCAATCGTGCAGCACATATTTCAGACGAGCGCGCTTGCGGTCGGCGCGGTTGCCGTGATCGCGAAACAGCTTGATGACGCCTTCCGCCGCGGCGACGACCTGATCGGGAGCGATGTAGCAGATCGCCTGCGCGATGAACGGGAACGTGTTGGTGTTGCCGTGCGTCATGCCCATGCCGCCGCCGGCATAGACGTTGTAGCCGACGATGGCGCCGTTCTCGACGTGCGCGAGGAAGCCGAGATCCTGGGCGAAGAGGTCCGTCGAGTTGTCCTCGGGCAGCGCGAACACCGTCTTGAACTTGCGCGGCAAATAGAGCTTGCCGTAAATCGGTTCGTCAACGAGCTCCGGCGCTCCGTTCGAAACCGCCACCCCGTTCAGCCAGATGTCGTGATACGCCTTCGACCGCGGCGCGAAGAGCTGAGCGATCACGTCGGCCCGACGTTGCAGCTCCTGATACACCGGCGACGCAAACGGCGCCGGCGGGGCCATCACGTTGCGCGACACGTCGCCGCAGGCCCCGAGCGTCGTCAGCAAGCAATCGTTGATCTCGCGGATCGTCTGCTTGAGGTTCGACTTCAGGACGCCGTGGAGCTGAAAGCCTTGGCGCGAAGTGATGCGGAGCGTGCCGTTGGCGTACTTCTCGGCAAGTTGATCGATGGCCAGGTACTGACTTGCCGTGACTTTGCCGCCGGGGATCTTGCAGCGGACCATGAACTGAAACGCCTTGCCGGCCCCGTCGCGATGGCGGTCCTTGCGGGCGTCGCGGTTGTCCTGCTGATAGCTGCCGTGGAACTTGATGAGCTGCTTGTCGGCATCGCTGAATTTCTCGCTGTCCCGGGCCAGCTCTTCCGCCAGTCCGCCGCGCAACTGCAGGCTGTTTTCCTTGATCAATTCGACCGCGGATCGCGTGGCGGGAACGGGAGGTTCGATCGACATCATATTGTCTCAACTGACCGTGCCGAAAAGAGATCGGCATACATCACCTTGGTAATCACATTACTGTTAATTTACGCAAGACGTGCCGAAAAATCCAGCCGAGTGTGTCGGTCGGGTTCTCGTGGTTAGCGTGACCTGTCGAACGGAACCAGTGCTGACGCCTCCCGTAGGGAACAGGCGTTCGCGACCCCCCGGATGGGGCCAATCGACGTCAAGAAGCCCCCGAAAGCGGACGAATTTCTACGTGTCGAAGGACGGATCGCCCGCACCAAGAAAGGACGCATGGTGGCTGCACCCAGTCCAACGCCCTGTACCAACGTCGGCTTCCTCTCGGTCCATCAGGAACCGACCGGGTTCGTCGGCGGCTATTTGGTCACCAACGCCTGGGGCCGACCGCTCGAATTCCGCCTCTCCAGCGCCGTCCAGCCCAACAAGGTCCAAACCATCCTCTACGGCGACTCCCTGGGCCGCTACCTGTGCGGCGACGTCATCGGCAAAACGCTGCTTGACAAGACGACCACCCCCGTCCAGTGGCTGCTCGTCGACAACCCGCTGACGCTCGACCTGCGGCTGCGCATCGAGATGCCGATCGCCCTCTGGTACAGCGTCGTCGACCCGGACGCCCCGATGCCGGGCCTGATGATCCAGTCGCGGCTCTACTGTCACACGCAGTTCCCCGACGACGTGGAGACGCTGCGGCAACATCTCGACAAGCTAGGCCAGCTCGACTTCGCCGAGCCCTTCACGCGCATCCGCGAAGCCCTAAACGAGGCCCGCAAGATGGGCGTGACCCGCAGCGCCGCGGCGTGAACCCCTGAAAGGTGGGAATTCCATGTGGG